>JALVBA010000376.1 GCA_027010905.1 Marinilabiliaceae bacterium | reverse complement strand
CGAGAGCCCCCCAATAATACAACCTATCAGCGCACTCGAAACAACGAACCCATGCAACGAGTTTGCTTCAAATTCCGGCAACCCCTGTGGGAGAATAAAAAAGCTTTTCAGCGAGCCCACAGTTCCCGAAATAACGGCAGTATCATACCCAAACAGCAAACCTCCAAGTGTTGCTACTAGTGTGATACCTATTACATAATTTTTATTGAATTCCTTTTTCATAAATAAGGCCCTTTATTTGTTAGTGTTTATTCAGTTGCCAGTTCCCAATTCCCAGCTTACAGTATTCGGTATTCAGTTCTCAGTTCTCAGTCTACATTTTCGAGTATCCAGTATCCAGTATCGAGCATCCCTTTTCCAACTCTAAATATACAAATTAATCAGTTGCTCGTACAACTCCTGCTTACCACTCACCTGAGCCGGCTCACCAACACTCTTTGCTATTTCATACAGCTCCTCAAGCGACAGCTTACCAGCTGAGAAATCAGCTCCTTTGCCTGAGTTAAACGATGCATAACGCTCATCTCTCATTTTCAGGTAGTCTGACCCTTTCAATATTTTGTCGGCAATAAGCAGTGAACGGGCAAACACATCCATGCCACCGATATGAGCAATAAAAAGATCTTCAAGATCGGTAGAGTTACGTCGCGTTTTAGCATCGAAATTTATTCCTCCATGGGTAAATCCGCCAGCCTGAATTATCTCGAGCATAGCAACTGTTGTTTCATAAATATTTGTTGGAAACTCATCTGTATCCCATCCATTTTGGTTATCTCCTTTATTGGCATCAATAGAGCCAAGCAGACCGGCATCAGTGGCAACACGCAGCTCATGCTCAAATGTATGCTGAGCAAGTGTAGCATGGTTAACTTCAATATTCAGTTTAAAATCTTTATCTAGACCGTAGTGACGAAGGAAGCCAATTACTGTTGTAGTATCAAAATCGTACTGATGTTTTGTTGGCTCCATTGGTTTGGGCTCGATAAAGAATGTACCGGTGAATCCCTGCTTGCGACCGTAGTCCCTTGCAATGGTAAGCATCTGCGCAAGATTCTCCTGTTCAAGTTTCATATTGGTATTATGCAGGCTCATGTATCCTTCGCGACCGCCCCAAAAAACATAGCCTGTACCACCCAACGCAATTGTTGCATCAATGGCATTCTTTACCTGAACAGCAGCATTAGTTACAACATTAAAATCAGGGTTAGTTGCAGCTCCGTTCATATATCGAGGGTCTGAGAAAACATTTGCAGTACCCCACAATAGTTTCACTCCTGATTCATCCTGCTTTTGCTTAGCGATATCAACAATTTTAGATAGCTTTTTCTCAATGTCGAAAACTGAACCACCACCCACAAGATCAGTGTCGTGAAAACAGTAGTGAGGAACTCCAAGTTTGGTAATAAACTCGAATGCAGCATCCAACTTAGCCTTGGCAGCATCCATTTCGTCAGTAGGTAAGTCCCATGGGAAAACTTTAGTTCCCGGACCAAAAGGGTCACCACCTGTTCCGCAGAATGTGTGCCAGTAAGCAACTGCAAAACGCAGATGCTCTTTCATTGTTTTACCTCCCACTACTCTGTTCTCGTCATACCATTTAAAGGCTAATGAATTTTTCGACTCATTACCTTCAAACTTAATCTTGTCTATTCCTTTAAAGTACTCCTTGTCTCCTATTAATACGCTCATGATTATTTTGTTTATCTGTTTATTCGATTATTTGTTTAACTATTGAGAACTAAATCGGCTTTTACCACAGGTTCTCTCCATACTGCCAACCATCGCGAGCCGGTTCTTTAATATATCTGTCCAACTCCGGACGTCCTACAGCTTTCATGCTTTTTAAATCGTAATTAATTGTGCCTCCAAAGCGCTGAGCTAAAACTCCTACAAGAACCACCTCTGTTAAGGCAGCAGCATAATCAAAGTTAGATCCGGGAAGAGTATTGTTTTTAATCGCATCAATCCACTCCTGTACCGGTTGCTCTTCACCAACTCTCAGAATTATTTTTGCGGGAGCATTTTTTAAGAACTCCTGCATTTCAGCTTCAGGCACAAGCAATCTTGGATTATTTGGTCTGCCTCCTGTTATCAAAGTTTTTTTATCACCAATCATTATCATACCTGTACCCGGCAATTTATTCACTCCCCATTCCGGTCTGATAGCAGGCTTTTCAAAACCTTCAAACCATTTCATTGTTACAGGTGCTTTATTACCACGAGCCCCAAACTGCCATGTAACAACCGACTCATCAGCAACGAAACTATGGTCAGAAACAGGATTTTTTGAAACACCATCAACCCTATGAGGCATTCCAAGGTCTAATGACCAAAACGGTGCATCCAAAGTATGACAAGCCCAATCACCCAATTTACCGTTACCGTAATCGTAAAATCCTCTCCATGTTCTTGGTGCATAAATATTGTTGAACGAGCGTTTAGCTACCGATCCTTGCCACAAATTCCAATCTAATCCTTTGGGTACTTCCTGAGCTTGTGGTGGAAAGGTGTTTGGCTTTTCGAAAGACATATCTCTTTCAAAGTCAATTTTACCTTGCCATGCAATAACCTCTTTCACTTCTCCCAGTACACCTGCATCGTACCACTCTTTTATTAGACGAATCCCATTAGTTGTGTGTCCCTGGTTTCCCATTTGTGAAACAACACCATAGTGCTTAGCTGCTTTTTGCAGAGTACGCAATTGCTAGATATTGTATGCCAAAGGTTTTTCAACCAAAACATGTTTACCCAACTCCATTGCTGCCATTGCTGCCGGAAAATGAGAATGGTCGGGTGTTACTATTATAACTGCATCAATTTCTTTATGCATCTCATCAAACATCTTCCTAAAGTCCTTATATCTTTTTGCATTCGGAAGTTCTTTAAAACCTCTTTGCGCCATTCTGTCATCAACATCACACAAGGCTACAATATCCTCTGCCGAAAGTTTGCTCCAGCTTGCATGTCCTCTTCCTCCTACACAAATCACAGCAAATTTAAGTCGTGAATTTGGCGAGCAACTAATAAAATTAGGAATAATCATAGCCCCTATTCCGGCTGCTGATACTGATTTGATAAACTTTTTTCTTGATGCCATTTTCTTATATTAAGAGATTAATTTTTCAAGCTCAATCTTCCATTGATTGTATGCCTTAATCAACTGTGATTGCCACTCTTTTTCGGGCTCAATCAGAGCTACCCGTTTCAATTCTTTAAAGGCCTCCTCTTCCGATTTATAAAAACCGCATCCTAAACCTGCACCTCTTGCAGCACCCACCGAACCGTCGGTATTGTACAACTCAATTACAGCTCCACTTAGAGTAGCCAATGTTTTTGCAAATACTTTGCTCTGGAAAAGATTGGCATATCCGGCACGAATCAGTTTTGTTTCTATTCCCATAGTGTTGATGATATCCATACCATAATAAAATGAGAAAGCAATACCTTCAAGCGCTGCCCTTACAAGGTGTTTGTCCTGATGTATATTAAAATTGATACCGGACATCTGTGCTCCCGGGTTTGTATTTCCGAGCATACGCTCAGCACCATTTCCAAACGGAAAGCACATCACCCCTTCACTACCCGGTGCAACCTCCTCTGCCATTTTGTTTAAAGCAGGGTAATCAAAACGCTCCTGTCCCATCAACCGCTTTAACCATGCATACTGAATTCCAGTGCCGTTAACACAAAGTAGTACACCCAAACTTTGAATCTCTTTTGTATGATTTACATGCGCAAAAACATTAACTCTCGATTTAAGATCATAAACTTTTTTTCCGGCAACAGCATACACTACACCTGAGGTTCCTGCCGTAGCTGCAACTTCGCCGGGATTAAGCACATTGAGTGAAAAGGCATTATTAGGCTGATCGCCGGCACGGTATGTGACAGGAATGCCCGCATTCAGCCCAAGCTCTTTGGCCATATCTTCCGTCAAGGTTACCTGCTCACCAAAGCCCGAAACAATTTCAGGTATCATTCTTTTTTCAAATCCATAGTGAGTCAACAACTCCTCAGAGAGTGCGTTTGTTTCGAAATCCCAGAATATACCCTCAGACAAACCGGTTATTGTAGTAGTAGTTTTTCCTGACAGGCGCATTGCGATATAATCGCCGGGGAGCAGAAACTTATCTACTTTCTCAAATAACTCAGGCTCATTCTCCTTAACCCATTTTAGTTTTGAAGCCGTAAAATTGCCGGGTGAATTAAGCAGGTGTGTTAATGTCCACTCCTCTCCCAAGGCACTTGCCGCATCGTCTCCAATACCTACAGCACGGCTATCGCACCAGATAATTGACAGACGAATAACCTCTTGTTTATCGTCAACCAACACCAGACCGTGCATCTGATAACTAATACCTATTGCTCCTATTTTTCCGGCATCCACATCTCTGTTTTGCAACACTCCGTCTATTGCTTTTTTGAGATATTCGAACCACATTTCAGGCGATTGCTCTGCCCAATCAAACTGTAGTGAAACAATCTCCATCTCCTCCTTTGGCTGCTGTTCCTGTCCAACAACTTCACCTGTAACACCATCAATAACTGAAACCTTTACCGATGAGCTTCCTAAATCAATTCCTAATAGTTGCATGATCTATTATGTTCTGTTCTGTTTGTAATGACAAAAGTAACTGTTTTTTATAATAGACAAAATTTAGGCTATTTTCGAGTGGTTATGTTCAAGTGGACAAAATTTAGGCTCTATTTTTCATGAAAATTTGCACCTTAGAATAATTGATATATTTTTG
>JALVBA010000375.1 GCA_027010905.1 Marinilabiliaceae bacterium | reverse complement strand
GTTTTACTCTTTTATTGAAGGGGAGATGGCTCTGGTGTACACTGATCTGAATCCATCAAGTCCTGATGTTAATTCATTTTTAATTGCTGAAACAAAAGGAAGATCATTCTCATCAGACAAGATGAAAAGGTTACTGGCAGCACTAAACAGCCACACCACCACACCTATCGAATACTACAAAGTGGATAAAGACACATCTTTCCCTATTTATAAGGGACTTCCTGATAATTTATTGGAACACCTTATGGGACGATTCTTCCCATTTGTCCCCCAGAAGTACTTCTCATTCTTCGACAACTACATAATTTTCTCCAACAACATAAGCTCTCTGCATGATTTTTTATATGCTAATGTTTTGAAAAAAACGCTTTCAAACAAAAAGCAATTTAACAATTTTAGAGAGAACTTCTCGATTAGAGAAAATCTCTTCATCTATAGTGAAATTTCCGTTTTAGCCGGTTATTTAAAAAATATTATCAAGGATGAATATATCAACCTCTCTCCCGAACAAAGAAGAGAGTTGTCAAAATTCTACGCCGGAGGCATACAGATAGCCGCAACAGGCAACCTGCTTTACTCAAGCATCTATGCAAACTATCTTCCTTCGAGAGAAAATGAACCACACACCATTTGGCAGAGCTTGTTAGACTCAACGGTTATCAACAAACCTGTTTTAGTGAAAAACCACTACACAAACGAAAAAGAGTTGATGGTTCAGGATGCAAAGTTTAACCTCTATCTGATAAATAACTCCGGTCGTCTGCTCTGGAAGAAACCGCTTGATGGTAAGATACTGGGGACTATTGAACAGATTGATTACTACAGAAACAGGAAGCTTCAATACATTTTCAACACAAAAAACAAGATATACCTGCTCGACCGCAATGGTAACAGTGTGGAAGAATATCCAATAAAACTACCTGTTACAGCAACAAATGGTATCGCAGTTTTAGACTATGACAATAATCGTGACTATCGAATATTTTTAGCCACAAACGACAGGCGTGTTCGTCTATTCGATAAGCGAGGCAATAAAGTAACCGGCTGGGAGTTTAAAAAAACCGAAGGAACCGTTACCCAACCGGTACAATATTTCAGAAATAACTCAAAAGACTACATCGTATTTTCTGACAATCATAAAGTCTACATCCTCAACAGAAGAGGGAATAGTCGTGTTAAACCAAACAAACACATAGTAGTAGCATCAAATTGCAAATTCCACATTAAAGACAAAAACACACCTAATTGCAAATTGATTAGTGCCTCGCCTAATGCCGAACTGATATTTATCGATATCCCAACAGGTAAAACAACCATCAAATCCCTTATAGAAAAAACTAACAATTTTGCTTTTACATTTTACAAAGATGCCAACACCCCAAAATATGTTTTTATGTTACCCGACAGATTAAAAATATTTGACAGTTCTGGCAAAGAACTGGTAAGTAAAACATTCAATAAAAGAATGGGATTAACAATCGACAAATATCAATTCTCTGCAGGAAATTCTAAACTGGGGCTGACAGAACAATCGGGCAATCACATATTTCTTATTAATTCAAACGGATCAACCTACAAAGGATTTCCATTAAGAGGTAGTTCCAGATTTAGCATAGGATTTTTAAAATCCTCCTCCTCACGATTCAACCTTGTTGTTGGCGGAGATAATAACTACATATTCAACTATCGAGTTGAATAGTCATTTAGTTACTAAAATGAAAGTAGAAGAGATTCAGTCGTCATAAATAATTGCATCATTGTCAACAGAATTAGCCCTCCTGTGGAAAAGTCTGATATATGCAAACAATAGGTCTTATCTTTAGTTTTGTATAAAAGCCCATTTAATCTAATATAAAATGAAATTTCTGTTCACAATATCCTCTCTTTTTCTAATTTTTGTCTCTTCGTGCAACTTTGGAAACAAAGATCTGAAAATTGTTAGCTTTAACATCCGGTATGCAAATAATTCAGATGGAACAAACTCGTGGGAGAACAGAAAACCTTTGGTTAAGAACTATCTGAAAAAAGGTAATTTTGATATTATCAGTTTTCAGGAAGTACTAAAATCACAACTCGACTATCTATCCGGCTTATTAGATGAATACACTGTTGTTACTGCTGGCAGAGATAATGGAATTAATAGTGGCGAACACTGCTCAATATTTTTTAAAACTTCTAAATTTGAGTTGCTTGCAAAATCACACTTTTGGCTTTCGGGCAAACCGGAAGAACCTGAGAGTATTAGCTGGGGAGCACACCTGCCCAGAATAGTGACATGGGTGAAACTACAAAATAAACACACCGGTCATATTTTCTTCGTCTACAACACCCACTTAAGTAATGTTAGTGAATATGCCCGAAACAAAAGTGTACTACTCCTTTTAAACAAAATAAAGTCTATTGCCGATAATGTTCCCGTTATTGTTACAGGAGATTTCAACTCCGAACCAAATTCTCAGGTGCACATGTTAATGACCGGCAATTGGCACAAACATTTTTCATTCTCCGACACCCATGAAATAGGTACTTTCCCTTCCAAAGGAGATGGTTTCACATTTAATGGGTTTAAAAATAGGGACGGAATTAAACGTATCGACTACATTTTTGTCAACGGATATCTGGATGTTCTGAGTTTTAAGACATTTAAGATAGTTAAAGACAGCACTTTTATTTCAGACCATTTCCCCATAATGGCTGAAGTAAAATTCAATATCGATAGGTTAGAGAGGAACGGAGAGAATAAACCAATGCCCAAATTTGCCCCTGCCCCGGTCTTTGAAACTTCTCAGTTAGTTTTTGAGGATAGCGTTATTGTACCGGTTAGAAGTGGATTATTAAATGTCACAACATATTACACCCTGAATGGCAGAACACCCGACACAACATCAAGTAAATATTTATCACCTTTGATATTTAAGAAAACAACAACATTGATAGCTACTACTGTTGCTTCAAATTTTTTATCGAGCTCACCAACCCGGCGAACCTTTATAAAAGGGAAGATAAATAATGCCAGCCTGATAAGTATTAAACCGAGTCATAATAGAAATTTCTCCTGTACTCATTGCCAGTGGCTATTTGACGGCCGGATAATGCAGGATCAGATTCAAAATACCGAGTGTGTTAATATTACAGGAAAAGATATTGAACTAGTTTTTAAACTAAAAAACCTTCAGGAAATAGAAAAGGTGTACCTCTCCATTCTTGAAGATCATAACATTTGTGCATTTCCACCAAAAGAAATTATTGTTTCCGTTTCAAAGGATGGGAATAGATTCCGAAATATGAAAACATTGAAGAATTACAACCCGTTTGCTTATATAGAGGGTCGCAACCATACTCTCCACCAAATAAAAATATCAGGAAAGGTACAGTACATTAGAATTAAATTAATAAATCCTGGAGATTGCCCCGGTGAATATTCTACAAACAGCGTACCCACAAGGATGATAATAGACGAAGTCGGAGTGTTTTAAAATCTTATAAAACCAAAATATTGTTGATGATTCCTATGCTATGGTGAAAATATTAAGATAACCACTATCTTTGTATTGATAATTGCAGGGGGGCATGTTAGGGGGAGTAGTGCTTAAGAACCTGGATACAATATTTAATACGATGATAAAAACCATTTTAGTCTCCATTTTCACTCTTTTAATTGCTTCAACCTCATTTGCTCAGGACAGGACTCCTGATGAAAGAGGCTTCCTCGTAAAGGTTGGAGATATGGCTCCTGACTTTACCATGAAATTAACTAATAGAAAAACCGTTAAATTGTCTGAGTTGAAAGGAAAAACCGTAATGCTACAATTTACAGCAAGTTGGTGCGGTGTATGCCGAAAAGAGATGCCACACATAGAGAAACGTATATGGAAAGCATACAATAAGAGAGGACTGCTGGTTTATGCGGTTGACAAAGATGAACCCAAAAGTATGGCTAAGATGCTGAAGAAGCAGACTGGAATATCTTACCCAATTGGCTTGGATCCGGATTCAAATATCTTCGGACTCTACGCAGGTATGAGAGAGGGTGTAACCCGAAATATCCTGATTGACAAAACAGGAAAGATTATTTTCCTGACACGCCTTTTCAACGAAGATGAGTTTAACCGGTTAGTTGAACGAATAGAAAAAGAGTTTAATTAAGTCATGCCCTCGCAAAAAGTTGATACCTTATTAGCGCGTAACAGGAAAGAAAGATTTTCATCAATGAAAACAGTAATTATTAAATATAACGCCGGAAATATCCGTTCAGTAAACAACGCAATTCACCGTTTAGGGTATAAGGCAGAAATCACAGCAGAGCCTGACAAGATCGTAAAGGCTGACAAGGTAATTTTTCCCGGTGTTGGAGAAGCAACCAAAACCATGGACTATCTTAACAAAACAGGTTTGGGTAATATTATCAAAGAACTCAAACAACCGGTTTTAGGAATTTGTCTGGGGATGCAATTGATGTGTAGCCATTCGGAAGAGGGCGATGTTGCCTGCTTTGACATATTTGCTGAGAAGGTGAAAAAATTCAACCTACCCATACCTAATCCTGACAATATTAAAGTACCCCACATGGGTTGGAACAGAATTCATGATTTGAAAGGAGACATATTTGACTCTTCAATTGAAGGAGAGTACGTATACTTCGTGCATAGCTATTTTGTTGCTACAGGTGTGCACACAACGGCCACAACAGATTACATTCTACCCTACAGCTCTGCCCTGCAAAAGGACAACTTTTTTGCAACTCAGTTTCATCCTGAGAAGAGTGGAAAAGTGGGAGAAAAGATTTTAAGTAACTTTTTAAAATTATGATTGAAGAGCTAAATAACCCTAAAGAATCAAGGGGCAGAATAGAGATAATCCCTGCCATCGATATTATAGATGGAAAGTGTGTAAGGCTCACAAAGGGTGATTACAACACAAAGAAAGTTTATAATAAAAATCCTCTTGAAGTTGCCCGTGAATTTGAAGACCACGGCATCAAGCGATTACATGTGGTAGACCTCGACGGAGCAAAAGCAGGCCATATTATCAACTACAAAACATTAGAGAAAATTGCAGGCAAAACAGACCTTACAATTGATTTTGGAGGAGGATTAAAGACAACAGATGACTTGCGTATTGCCTTTGAAAGTGGGGCTAAGATGGTTACAGGAGGCAGTATTGCTGTGAAAAATCCTGATGAGTTTACCTCATGGATTAGCAAGTACGGAGCTGATAAAATCATTCTCGGTGCTGACGTAAAAGATAAAATGATTGCCGTATCGGGATGGATGGAGGAAACTTCAGAAGAGCTTATTCCCTTCATCAGGAGATATCATGAGAAAGGGATTGAGAAAATAATCTGTACTGACATCAGTAAGGATGGGATGCTGCAGGGACCGGCCATTGACCTCTACAAGGAGCTGCTTGAAACAATCTCTGGTCTATACCTTATTGCCAGCGGAGGAGTGAGCAATATTGATGATATAGAGAAACTTCAGGATGCGGGTATTCCTGCGGTAATATTCGGGAAAGCAATTTATGAGGGGAAGATTAAAATGAAGGAGTTGGAGAGATATTTTCTATAGGCACCCAAAATGAATATAATATCAATAGACAAATGAATATTTTACAATTACATATTTTTAGTTTCTGTCCACCCTCGGGGCGGATAAGGGGGGGCTGTTCAATATGTTAGCAAAGAGAATAATACCATGTCTCGACATTAAGAATGGACAGACAGTGAAGGGAATAAAATTCCTGGAGATAAAAGAGGTTGGCGACCCTGTTGAGTTGGGAGCTTTTTATGCCGAACAAGGGGCTGACGAGCTTGTGTTTCTTGACATCACAGCAACTCACGAGGGCAGAAAAACGTTTGTTGATCTGGTGAAAAGGATTGCCAAAAATATCAATATCCCATTTACAGTGGGTGGTGGGATTAGTGAATTGAAGGATGCCGATGCACTGCTTAACGCCGGTGCAGATAAGATCTCCATTAACTCTTCTGCTGTTAAAAATCCTCAACTTATAAGTGATATGGCAGAGCATTTTGGCAGTCAGTTTGTAGTTACTGCAATTGATGCCAAACATCTCCATGGTAACGAATGGACTGTAACTGTTAATGGTGGACGAATACCTACTGACAAACGACTTTTCGCCTGGGCTAAAGAGGCTGAAGAGAGAGGAGCAGGAGAGATACTTTTCACCAGTATGGATCATGATGGAGTGAAGCAAGGCTTTGCCAATGAAGCTCTTGCTAAAATGTCTGATCTGCTCTCTATCCCAATCATCGCCTCCGGAGGGGCAGGAAGTATGGAGCATTTCAAGGAGGTTTTTACTGCCGGCAAGGCTGATGCGGGACTTGCTGCAAGTATCTTCCACTACAAAGAGATTGCAATTCCGGACTTAAAGAATTATCTGAAAAACGTAGGGATAGAGATACGGTTGTAGAACCGGCTCCACCCAAACAATTCCCTTAAAGAGTAAGGGACTAATTAAGCTTATAAACAACCCTATTCTTCTCATTTGAGAATTAGAAGGTAAAGAAAAACATATTATTATGAATGTAGACTTTAAAAAATCACCCGACGGACTTGTGCCTGCCGTCATACAGGACAATGATACAAACAGGGTTCTGATGCTGGGATACATGAATGAAGAGGCTCTGATAATAACAGAGAAAGAGGGAAGAGTAACATTTTTCAGCCGAAGCAAACAACGCCTCTGGACTAAAGGTGAAACATCAGGAAACTTCCTCAATGTTGTGTCAATATCTTTAGACTGTGATGATGATACGCTGCTGATAAAAGTAAATCCCATTGGACCTGTTTGCCATACCGGATCTGACACATGCTGGGACGAGACAAACAAAAAGGATGATATCCTCTTCCTGAAACATCTGCAAGACTTTATCGACAAAAGAAGAAAAGAGATGCCTGAAGGGTCGTACACTACATCTCTTTTTAACGAAGGAATTCGTAAAATAACACAGAAGGTGGGAGAAGAGGCTGTGGAAACAATTATCGGTGCAATGGCTGAGGATGATGAAAACTTTATTTACGAAGGAGCTGACCTGCTCTATCACCTAATCGTTCTGCTTACACACAAAGGGTACAGAATAGAAGATCTTGCAAGAGAACTGGCTAAAAGACATAAATAAGTTAGCCCCTCCCGACCTCCCCAAATGGGGAGGAGTTGGGGCAAACAATATCTTTTCCTCCCCCTTGGGGGGAGTTAGAAAGGGATTATGAATCCAATAGAAATTATAAACAAATACTACGAGCCCAACTCGAAAGGCTGGGTTATTCTTACTGAACACAGTAAGGCTGTTCGGGATTTTGCCATAAATATCGCACAAAAATATCCCGAACTAAAAGCAGATTCGGAGTTTGTCAGCGAAGCAGCAATGCTGCATGACATTGGAATTTTCTATACTAATGCTCCATCACTGTTTTGCTTTGGCAACAAACCATATATCTGTCACGGATACCTCGGTCGTGAACTGCTCGAAAAAGAGGGATACCCAAAACATGCTCTCGTTTGCGAACGTCACACCGGAACCGGTCTTAGCCTAGAAAAAATTATTACTCAAAACTTACCTATCCCACATCGTAACATGTTACCTGTAACAATTGAAGAGCAGATAATTTGTTTTGCAGATAAGTTTTTCAGAAAAAGTAAAAACCTTTCAAAACCTCAAAAGATAAACAGAGTTAGGAATAATCTACTGAAGCATGGAGAATCACAGCTAAACCGCTTTGATAAATGGGTTAATCTATTTATGTAACAACAACGCTATATTTTCAAAAGAACTCCTGATGGATAGCCTTAATAGCACTGTCTCTTTTGGAGGCAGCAACAATAAAATATGTAGCAACTGATGATGCACCCGAAACAATCATTCGGATATTTATATTTTCGCTCGCCAAGGCAGAAAATATTCGTCCGGCAACACCCGGATGTTCGAGTAATCCCTCACCCACAGTTGCAATAGTTGATAACTGCTCTATTGCCTCCATCTCTGTTATGGCACTCAAATCCATACGTTCAATTATCCGGTAAGCTCGTTTAATGTCCCTTGCCGAAAGCAACAGGTTTATGGCAATCTGACTTGTGATTACCGATTTTATGTTTATCCCTGCCCTATCAAGCGAACCCGACACTTTGGCCAACACACCACGCTTTACACCTACTCCCGCACCTCGTAGCTTCAGCACACAGAAATCGTCACTAAAGGTAACACTTTTTATTATTCCCGCCACAACGGTACTACTCGTGTGAACCATTGTTCCGCAATCTATATCGGTATTAAATGTGTCAATATTAAGAATCCTCACAGGAATTCCTATCTCCTTCAGTGGCTCAACAGTGCGCGGATGAAGAATTCCTGCACCAAAATATGAGAGTTCGGCGGCTTCGGTGTAAGTGAGGCTTTTTATCAATACCGGATTATCTACCAATTTAGGGTCGGCACTCATAAATCCTTCAACATCTTTCCACACATCCAACGATTCAGCATCGAGACAGCGAGCCAGTGCTGCTGCTGAATAATCACTGCCTCCCCGGCCAAGCAGGGTCACCTTCCCTTCGCGCGACACTCCATAAAAGCCCGGCACAACATAAACTTTATCCTCCGAAAGTTTTCTCTTTACTCCTGCTGAGGCCCTATTGTAATCAACCGTAGCATTCCCAAACTCCCCATCGGTAATCAACGGCATATCCTCCGGCAGTGCCTCCTCAGCATCTATCCCATTACTTTGAAGTATTGAAGTAAGCAGTAGTGAACTTAGCCGCTCACCATAACTAAGAATAACATCTTCAACAAACTCCGGCACTTCGCCAATGTAATGTATTCCTGTAAGATATCTCTTAAGCTCCGATACCCTCTGTTCAACTTCGATCATTGTTCGCTCAGCAATTTCTGAATCCGGAAAATGCTCCTGTATCACCTCCTCTTTCATCGAAAGTAAAAACCCGGTTAATGACTGTATCTCTGCTTCATCCTTTTGAACAGCCTCCAGCGATTTAATCAACCTGTTGGTTATGCCATAAAATGCTGACACAACAATTACCATTGGCCGGTCATAGGCTCTGATTACCTTTACCAGCTTCAAAATATCCTCTCTTTTTTTCAGGTTCGACCCCCCAAATTTGGCTACTATCTTTTTCATAACTCCATAATCATTAAACAACGATATTTTCACTGCCTGTTACCACATAGTTTATTAACCATTCTACCAACCCCTATATATTTAAGACCTAAACAACGGCTCCAATTTAAATCTGGCATTTATTTTACTATCACTATTCATCAAATCAAAAAGTATGCTAATACTCTTATCAGCAATAGCATCGACAGGCTTAGCAATATAAACTACCTCTTTAGCAGCAACATCAAATGCCGGATGGTAACCAAAACTCCCAAAAGAGATATCGTTAAGTGAGTGGTCGTTTAACTCTTTAGCAACCTTTAGTGCAAGAAAAGCCAAACCGGATGTTTCAAACAGAATTGCATTAACCCCCTTTGTCGTGAGTGCCAGTAATTTCTTTTTCATCTTGTCATAATCGTTCTCCCTTTTCAGCAAAAGCATGTTGTCTCCCTGCATTGAGAAACGTTCAACGTAGTTCTCTTTGTAACTCTTTTTACAATCAACATTTCCGGTAGAGAGGCCTACATAGCCAATTGACCGTTTTCCTTTTGAATACCAATAGCCTATCAACTTTCTTATCCCTGCATCAACATTTATGCTCACTCCCGACATCTCCTTTGCACCAAAGCCAACACAAACAATCTGCATTGTCTTCATATCAACCTCAGCAATATCACTTTCCTCTCCTACATAAAATATTCCATCCACCCTTCTTTCAACCATTTCGGATAGTATTCGCCTTCGTTTTTCCACATCATCGGCAGTAATACCAATAACTATCTGATAATCCCTTTCAATCAGCTTTCCCTCAATACTCTCAATCAGCTCCACATTTTCAGGCTCTTTCAAACCCGACATAATCAACCCTACAGTCATACTTTTACCCATAGATAAATTACGGGCAAGCACATTCGGTTTATAGCTGTTTTCCTTGGCAATCCGAAGAACGCGTGCCTTCGTAACAGAACTGATCTTATATCTATCCGACTTCCCGTTAAGTATTAAGGATGCGGTAGTCTTACTTACTCCTGCTTTTCTGGCAAGCTCTAATAAAGAAATGTTTTTCATTGCTAAAGCGGTTTAGTAAAACAAAACTACACATTTGGTATCTTTTATGCAAACACTTATCAAAAATAGGATTAAAATATTGCTAAATTATAATAACTTCGTGTTTAAATAATGCAGAATTTCATTAAAAGAATCTATCCAAAGAAGATGATGTTTTTAGAAGCAAGAAAAGTTGAGAAAAAATTCGCAAATCATGTGGCACTTAATCAGGTAGACCTAGAGGTTCCTGAGAACTCTATATATGGTTTGCTTGGACCTAACGGTGCCGGAAAAACAACACTGATTAGAATTATAAATCAGATTACCGGCCCCGATCGTGGTGAGATACTTATCAACGGCAATCCTCTGAAACCCGATGATGTTTACAAAATCGGATACCTCCCCGAAGAGCGTGGACTATACAAAAAAATGAAAGTTGGCGAACAGGCTATCTATTTGGCACGACTTAAGGGCTTGAGCCGGAATGATGCCTTGAAGAAGCTTAAATATTGGTTTGAGAAGTTTGAGATTCAGGGCTGGTGGGATAAAAAAATTGAGGAGCTTTCGAAAGGTATGCAGCAGAAAATTCAGTTTATTGTTACTATTCTGCATGAGCCGAAACTTCTGATTTTTGATGAACCATTCAGCGGGTTCGACCCCATTAACACCAGCATTTTGAAGTCAGAGATATTGAAACTTAGAGAAAATGGTGCAACCATACTCTTCTCTACTCACAACATGGAGTCGGTTGAAGAGCTTTGTGACCACATTACCCTAATCAACAACTCCAGGACTATTCTTCATGGTCAGGTTGACCAGATAAAACAGGACTTTAAAGAGCATTTGGTAGAGCTTACTTACACCGGAAGTGAGGATGTTTTGAAGCAGAAGATATCCCATCCTTTCAATATCCGCCAGACAGCCTCTACAAATGGCCACCATAAGGCATACATAGAAATGGGAGATAGCGGAACAATAAACCAACTGCTGAAAATTCTGATAAACGACATTGAAATAAATGGCCTCACAGAGTTACTGCCCAGCATGAATGAGATATTCATTAATGTTGTAAATAAGAGTAATCAATCATCAACAACTGCAAACACAAACCAGCCATGAGTAAAATAGGATTAATAATAACACGGGAATACACTACCAGAGTAAAAAAGAAGAGCTTCATCGTGATGTCCGTTATCGGGCCTCTGCTGTTTGCTGCAATGTTTGTTCTTCCTGCATGGTTTTCGTCAATGGAGAGCACATCGGAGAAACGCATTGCCGTTATCGACCAAACAAATAAGTATGCAGGTGCTATCTCTGACACTGAGACGTTAAAATTTACTTGGCTGCAAAATGACAAGGAGCAACAGGTTAAGTCGGAGTACAAATCGATGGGCTATGAGGCGTACGTAGTAATTTCAGAAGACCTTTTGCAGAATCCTGACGGTATCAAAATCTATTCTGATGCTCCGGTAACTATAGATATGAAATCACATATCAGGCGTGACCTTAAAAAGTTCCTTGAGAAGGAGAAGCTGGAATCTTTTAAAATAGATGGACTCAACGAAATTATATCACAAGTGAACAATATAACTGTTCACATATCCACAATTAAACTTGGCGAGCATGGAACCGAGGAGGAGAGTTCTACCGAATTAACCATGATGGTAGCGATTATTTTTGCCATGCTAATATACTTTTTTGTCTTGATGTACGGGACGCAGGTTATGCGGGGTATTGTTGAGGAGAAAACAAGCAGAATTGTTGAAGTGATAATCTCTTCGGTGAAACCTTTCCAATTGATGATGGGTAAAATTATTGGTATCGCAATGGTTGCTCTAACTCAATTCCTACTCTGGGTTGTACTTACAGTCGCAATTATTTTCGGAATTAAAACGGCACTCTTTCCCGATGGGGAGATGCCAACACGTATGGATAAGCAGATGGAGATAGTTCAGTCTTCAACTAATCAGGAGGGTGGCAGTACTGTAGAGAGCTCAGAATTTGCAGAGCAGTTCTCCAAAATTATGGAGAAGGCCAAAAGTATTGATTTAATTGGCCCAATATTCTCATTCTTCTTCTTCTTTATTGGAGGATACCTACTCTATGCCGGCCTCTTTGCAGCAGTAGGAGCCGTGATTGATAACGAAACAGACAGTCAACAGTTTGTGATGCCAATAATAATGCCGCTAATACTATCCATCTATATTGCAATGGCTGCATTCAGAGCACCCGACAGCAACATAGCATTCTGGTTTTCGATGATCCCTTTCACCTCACCCATTGTTATGATGGCTCGAATACCATTTCAGATTCCTGTATGGGAGGTAATTCTTTCGATGGTAATTTTAACTGCCAGCTTTATCTTTACAACATGGTTCGCCGGTCGTATCTATCGCACGGGAATACTTATGTATGGAAAAAAGATAACCTACAAAGAGATTTGGAAATGGTTTAGATATTCGGGGAAGTAATTAATTCTATATCCTGACAGGTTTTGAAATCTGTCAGGATTAAATAGAAATACAGACATAAAAACAGACAATGCGGACCGCAATCATTGATATTGGTACAAACACTATTAATCTGTTAATTGCAGATATCAGAGAAGACAAAACCTATAACATCATTTTAGAAACTGCCTATCCGGCAAAACTGGGGAAAGGTGGTATCATCAACCTAACCATTGTTCCGGAGGCTATCGAACGAGGAATTACCGCTCTTAAAATACATCTCGATACTATTGAGAAATATAGTGCTGATAAAGTTGTGTGCATTGCAACGTCAGCAATGAGAGATGCCACCAACAGGTCGGAATTTATAGGGAGAGCAAAACAGGAGCTGAATATCGATGTTAAAGTTGTTGATGGTAATACCGAAGCAGGGTTAATTTATGACGGGGTTAAACAGGTTACTCCAATTGGAAAACAACCGGTACTGATACTTGATATTGGGGGAGGAAGTAATGAATTCATCATTGCTAACAGTAGCGGAGTTATGTGGAAACATAGCTTTAATCTCGGTGTTGCCCGACTACTCGAGATGTTTTCTCCTTCAGACCCAATAACAAAAGAGGATATAAAAAGAGTTGAAACCCATATCAGAACAGAGCTTCATCCTCTCTTCACTGCCCTTCGTCAATACAGCATTGATACGCTTATTGGGGCAAGCGGTTCGTTTGACACCACCGCTGCAATGATTGCTGCAATCCACCACCCTCATTTTGATATAACACAAGCAACATCATACCATATCCCTCTTTTCTACTTCAAAGAGTTATACCATAAACTGGTAAAGTCAACATACAAAGAGCGGTTTAATATGAATAAAATGGCAATTCATCGGGTTGATACAATAGTTATTGCCGTTATTTTTATTAACTTCATACTTCGGGAATTAAGCATTGAGGAGTTATGGCAATGCTCCTTTGCCCTTAAGGAGGGGTCAATTTATCAGATAATAAACAATCAACTATAATCAGTTTCTCTATTATGGCAAAAATATTAGTAATCGATGACCAGCGAAGTATACGAAACACCTTAAAGGATGTACTGGAATATGAAAAACATGAGGTTGTTACAGCCGAAAATGGCGAAGAGGGGGTTGAGATATTTGAGAAAGATAAACCTGATGTAATTCTTTGTGATATTAAAATGCCAAACATGGACGGTATGGAGGTGTTGGAAAAGATAATGTCAATTCCTTACGAGGCTCCTGTAATTATGATTTCGGGGCATGGCAATATTGATACCGCTGTTGAAGCAATCAAAAAGGGGGCATACGATTTCATAGAGAAGCCTCTTGACCTAAACCGCTTGCTTGTTACTGTTCGTAATGCTATAGAGAAAAAAGACCTCGTTAAGGAGACAACAATTTTAAAACGAAAAGTTAGTAAGACATACGATATGATTGGTGAGTCAGAGGCCATACTTAAGGTGAAAGGTATGATTGACAAAGTAGCCCCAACAGATGCCCGAGTTCTTATAACAGGAGGTAACGGTACCGGTAAAGAGTTGGTTGCACGATGGCTTCACGAAAAGAGCAATCGCGCAGACGGACCATTTATAGAGGTAAATTGTGCGGCAATTCCTTCTGAGTTAATCGAGAGTGAACTGTTTGGACATGAGAAAGGTGCTTTCACATCTGCTCACAAGCAGCGTAAAGGGAAGTTTGAACAGGCAAACGGAGGCACTATCTTTCTGGATGAAATTGGAGACATGAGCCTTGCCGCTCAGGCGAAGGTGCTACGTGCACTACAGGAGAATGTTATCAGCAGAGTAGGGAGCGACAAAGAGATAAAGGTTGATGTGCGCGTACTTGCAGCAACCAATAAAAACCTGCAGGAGGAGATTATAAAAAAGAGCTTTCGCGAAGACCTCTATCACAGGTTAAGCGTCATTCTTATTAATGTGCCACCACTGAAAGAGCGAAAAGAGGATATCCCTCTACTGACAAAGCATTTCAATGAGCTGATTAGTACCGAGCTTGGCATCCCACCAAAAGAGATTGATGAGTCTGCAATTGAAGCGTTGAAAGAGATTGGCTGGTCAGGAAATATTAGGGAATTCAGGAATGTTATCGAGCGACTGATAATTCTATGCCCAACAAAAATTACCGGTGAAGATGTTGATCTTTATGCTAAACCCATTGCTTGAAAAAATTGAAAGGAAAAAGGCAAAAGTAAAAAGAATACGCATAATTTATGAGAATTGAGAAAGACTACATAGGAGAGAGAGAGATACCTGCGAATGCTCTGTACGGCATACACTCACTGAGGGCAAAAGAGAATTTCCCTGACTCTACCCCTTTTCATAAAGAGTGGTACAGGGCAATTGGTGTAGTTAAGCAGGCATGTTACATCACCTACCGGAAGTTCAAAATAGCAGTGAGTCAGAAATATGAGATCTCAGAACTTCCACAAAAATTCATCAACGACAATACTATTGATTCTCTCGAAAAGGTCGCATCAGATGTTGGTGCCGGAGAGTACTTCAACCATTTCATTGTACCGGCTATTCAGGGTGGAGCAGGCACGTCAATAAACATGAATATTAATGAGATCATTACAAATATTGCACTTATTGCTTCAGGAGAAAAACCCGGAAGTTACAATCTCATCGACCCTATTGAACATGCAAACGTTTTTCAGTCAACAAATGATGTTATCCCTACAGCACTGAAGGTTGCTGCCATGCAACTGCTTAACTCTCTTGAAGAGAAGATAAACCGCTTGAGAA
>JALVBA010000374.1 GCA_027010905.1 Marinilabiliaceae bacterium | reverse complement strand
TCCCTATTTAACAGCAGTTATAGCTTTTGTAATTCTCAGTACAATCTATTTCTCGCCCGTACTCAAAGGTAAAAAGTTACCTCAGATGGATAACACCCATGCCATAGGGATGGCAAAAGAGTTGGTTAATTATGAAAAAGAGACCGGGGATAAAGCGATGTGGACAAACTCCATGTTTAGTGGCATGCCGGCCTTTCAGATAAAAGGTGACTCTTCAAATGACATTTTTGGATACATAAATAAAGCTGTTCGTTTGGGGTTGCCATATAAAACAATTGCCATACTATTCATGTATCTGTTGGGATTCTATCTACTGCTTATTAGTTTGAAAGTTGACCCATGGCTCAGCATTGCAGGTGCAATTGCTTTTGCCTTTGGCTCGTACAATCTGATAATAATTATTGCCGGACACATTACCAAAACTTATGCAATAGCACTGATGGCACCGGTAATTGCCGCAATACTTTATAGCTACAATCGAAACAGATGGGCAGGCGGACTCTTTACAACTATCGCTTTGGGGATGGAGATTGCCTACAACCATGTTCAAATAACCTACTATCTGGCAATTATTGTTTTGGCAATTATTATTGCTGAACTTGTTTACGCAATCAAAGAGAAGAGCCTTCCAAAATTTGCCAAAACAACGGGAGTGCTTGCAATAGCAGCTATCCTGGCACTACTGCCAAGCATCTCTAATTTGTGGGGAACGTATGAATACGGGAAATACTCTATTCGCGGCAAATCGGAGCTAACTGCTGCCAAGGGACAAAAAGAGCATAGCGGACTGGATAAAGATTATGCTTTTGCCTGGAGCTACGGTAAAAAAGAGACATTGACACTACTAATACCTAATGTTGTAGGTGGAGCGTCCGAAGCTCTGGCAAACTCCAAGGAGGCAATGAGTGATGTAGACCAGCGCCTAAAGCAGTATGTTGGACAGAATAGTCAGTACTGGGGTGGCAGAAGTTTCACTTCCGGGCCAGTTTATGTGGGAGCAGTAATATGTTTCCTCTTTCTTCTGGGGGCATTCTACTACAAAGGAAAGGAGCGGTGGTGGCTGATTGCAGCAACTGTTCTTTCAATACTTCTTGCCTGGGGTAAAAACCTTGAATGGTTTAACGACTTCATCTTTTACTACTTCCCACTATACAATAAATTCAGAACAGTTGAAATGTCTCTTGTCATTGCCTCTCTAACCATGCCTCTGCTTGCCTTTCTGGGGCTTAAGGCAATTTACGATAAACCCGAACTCATTAAGCAGGATATTAAAGGATTTTACATTGCATTCATCTTAACCGGAGGTGTAAGTCTACTGTTGACAATGATGCCTACGGCTTTTTATGATTTTCTTACACCAATGGAGAAGAGTCTGTTTTCTGAGCAAGTAACCAAAAGTGGTGAAAATGCCATGATGTACCAGTTGCTGGAGACAAATATTGTGGCAGCACGTCAAACGCTACTTACTGCTGATGCCTGGAGGTCATTTGTCTTTATTCTGTTGACAGCTCTCTCCATCAGGTTCTATTTTGTGGGCAAAATATCATCAAGATATCTGACCTGGGGATTGGCTATTCTTATTCTTGTTGACCTGTGGGGAGTAGACAGAAGATACCTAAACAATGATAGTTTTATCTCAAAGACAAAAGCAAAACAGCAGTTCACAAAATCGAAAGCCGATATTATGATTGACAGGGAGCGTGACCTCTACTACAGGGTATTCTCAATATACCTCAATCCGTTTACTGAGGTTAACACCTCCTATTTTCATAAATCAATAGGCGGTTACCACGGAGCTAAGTTACGCCGTTATCAGGATGTGATTGACAGATATCTGGCTCCATACTGGCAACAGTTAACAAATATACTGAAGCAACAGGGAGCCCTGCCCGGCGATGTGGAGGAGCAGCTCGACGACATGCCCGTCCTGAACATGCTAAACACAAAGTATGTCATTTACAATCCTGATGCACAACCTATTTTCAACCCTAACTACATGGGTAATGCATGGTTTGTAAAAAGTGTAAAGCTTGTCCCGGGTGCTGATGAAGCAATTGCTGAGATAGGAAAAACCGACCTGCACAACACGGCTGTGGTGGAGAAAGAGTTTGCAACCGGTGTTGAGGGGTATGAGAAAGACACCATCATAGGGCAGATACTGATAAATAACTATGCCCCTGACCACCTCATCTACACCAGTACATCAACTCAGGAGCAGCTGGCTGTTTTTAGCGACATCTACTATCCCAAAGGGTGGAATGCGTATATCGATGGTAAACCGGTGGAGCACATCAGGGTAGATTATATCCTCCGGGGATTGATAGTTCCGGCAGGTGAACACACTATTGTTTTTAAGTTCGAGCCGAAGTCGTATAAGTACGGGCAGATGATTGCCCTAATATCCTCCATAATAATCCTGCTATTGGTGGGTTACTGGCTGTTCAATGTTTGGAAAAGGAGAGAGGAGAAATAGAGTGTAGATATACTCATATATAGTAAATGATGATGTTGAATTTGGATTCAACAATAAAATACCCCTCTGGATTTATAGTTTTTTATATTGAATATTTTGTTATCCCAAACTATCTACTCCTTACCACATACATAAAATCGCAAAATCTAATATGAATAACTGAGTATCTTCTACTGTAGAGCCCCCCCTGTCAGGGGGGCGTAAAGATTAATCATCCATAGTAGTTACATCTCCTTCATCCTCGCCCAGAGCACGAGCTTTTAGTACCCGGCGCATTATCTTGCCGCTTCTCGTTTTTGGCAGAGAATCAACAAATGATACGGACTCAGGCTTGGCAATAGGTCCCATAACTTTACCAACATGATCTTTCACCTCGCGCTCAAGCGCTTTTGATGGTTTCTCACCATCTCTCAAAATAGCATAAACATAAATTGCATTCCCTTTAAGCTCATGAGGAAGTGGAATTGCTGCGGCTTCAGTAACTGAGTCGTGACTAACAACAGCACTCTCTATTTCAGCAGTTCCCAAACGGTAACCACTTACCTTAATCACATCGTCGCTACGGCCAATAATCCAGAAGTAGCCATCCTCATCTTTTTTTGCCGAATCACCTGCATGATACCATTTCTTCTCTTCATACTTTTTCCAGTATGTCTCGATGTACCTTTCAGGTTCGTTAAAGATTGTACGAGCCATACCGGGGAATGGCTTTTTCAATACTAATGCACCAACTTCATTTGGGCCAACCTCACTTCCTGTCTCATCAACAACTGCGATTTCGTGTCCGAAGAATGGTTTTGTTGCAGATCCGGGTTTTAGCGGAGTGATAGGAAGAGGTGTAATAACGAAACCGCCTGTCTCTGTTTGCCACCATGTATCCATTATGGGGCACTTCTCTTTACCAACCACACGATGATACCATTTCCAGGCTTCCGGGTTTATAGGTTCACCTACCGAACCAAGCAATCGAAGAGTTGACAAGTCATGCTTTGTAACCCATGACTCACCATACCGCATCAATCCTCTAATAGCAGTTGGAGAAGTATACAAAATATTTATTCCAAATTTATCAATCATCTTCCACCAACGATCGGGATAAGGATGGTTAGGAGCACCTTCATACATAAATATTGTAGCCCCGTTGATTAAAGGACCGTAAACCATGTAGCTATGTCCTGTAATCCAACCCGGATCGGCAGCGCACCACCAACGGTCTTCAGGTTTAATATCAAACACCATACGGTGAGTAGCAGATGTGTAAACACTATATCCTCCGTGAGTATGAACAAGCCCCTTGGGTTTTCCGGTAGATCCAGAGGTGTAAAGGATAAAGAGAGGATCTTCGGCATCAACCTCTTCTGTACAACAACACTTCTCGGCAATGGGAAGAGACCTAAGGTCGTGATACCAGTAGTCGCGGTCATTCTCCATGTGCACCTCTTCACCTGTTCGTTTTACAGTTATACAAATTTCAAGTGTAGGGGCAATCTCCATTGCCCGATTAACAATCTCTTTCAGACGGGTTGCTTTCCCCCTTCTGTAACCTCCATCAGCAGTAACAATAACACGACTTTTAGCATCGTTCACCCTTTCGGCAATAGCCTCATGACTAAAGCCTCCATAAATCACACTGTGTGGAGCACCTATCTTAGCACAGGCAAGCATGGCAAATATCTGCTCAGGTATCTGAGGCATATAGATAGTTACTATGTCACCTTTTCGTACGCCCATTGCTTTAAGAACATTTGCAAACTCACACACTTCGCGACTAAGAGCATGGTACGAATAGGTGCGTATATCTCCCGGCTCACCTTCCCATATTAAAGCAAGTTTATTTCTGTTTGCATTTGTAAGATGACGGTCAAGAGCATTCTGAATGATGTTGGTCTTTCCTCCAACAAACCATTTATAGAACGGAAAATTACTTGAGTCAAGAACTTTATCCCACGGTTTAAACCAATCGAGTCTTTTGGCTTCATCAGCCCAAAATTTCTCAGGGTTCTTTACTGATTGCTTGTAAAGTTTGTCATAATCTTTTATGGTTGCATAGTCAACAACCTCTTTTGATGGATGGTAGATGTCTTTTGAGTTAGCCATAATCCGAGTTTTAGCAATTTATTTATATATGAAGATTTGAATATATAAACAAAATCGGATTTATCAAAAAAAATCTTAATTTAAAACCTCTCGAAAAAAACTGAATTATAAAACACTAGGAATTGTGTTTTTAAATAAATTTGTCGATAATGTCGCACTTGCTTCTAGAATTTTCGGAAGCTTATTAAATTTTACAAATTTGGAG
>JALVBA010000373.1 GCA_027010905.1 Marinilabiliaceae bacterium | reverse complement strand
GCTTGCACCTGCTGCTAACGATGCAACAACTCTTTGCTTATTCAAATAGACATCTGAAGTTGAAATCACAGAATTATAAGAAAAGTACAATCTTATGGTAAAGTTTTTTGCAGTAGCATCTCCAATATTTTCAATTTTATATTGCACCTGAACGGTTTCTCCTGGATTTGCATCTGTTTTAATTGTACTAATGGTCTTAATTCTTAAATCAGGCAGAGCCTGAGTATACTCAGTGATGCTGACTAATGTAAGCATTATAATTAATAACCTTAGCGACTTAAGTGATTTAGAAGTACTCATAATATTTAGTTTTTTTATTAATGCAATAAATGTAATGCTATTTATGCTATTGATGAGTTTGTTTTACACCAACTGTTATAAATTGTTGATTATTGACAATTTGATATTTTGAATTCCTAACCAAACGCTCGATTGACCTCCTACCGTCGGACGAATCGAGGTTACATTCCAAATCTACTGAAAGTTTCACTCGCAGTGAAGCTTTCAGTAGTTGGGCACATCACTTCGAGATTAGAATAGTCCCACAGGGCCGGGATTATGGTAATAGATAATACAAACTTGGGATGTATGCCTCGCAGTGGGCGGAACAGAACCTCTCGTCTATCAATTGCTTTCTGTGGTGCAAGCTAAAGTAGACCTGATTTTTTTAATCAAACTATTTTTCAGAAACCGCGCTTTTTTACTTGCTTTGCAGTACAAAAAAACAAAACACACAAACTAATAGATGAGGGACTTAACAACAGGAAAAGAGGCAACGGTAATATTCAGGTTTGCTCTGCCAATGGTTTTTGGTAACCTGTTGCAGCAGATGTATCAAGTTGTTGATAGTATTATTGTGGGCAATTTCCTTGGAAAGGAGGCACTTGCAGCACAGGGAGCCTCATTCCCTATTTTCTACTCACTCATAGCTTTCGTCATAGGGATTGGGAGTGGTGCTACCGTTGTTATCTCACAATATTTCGGAGCTAAAGACTTTAAAAAAGTAAAAAAAGCTATTGATACTATTTTCATCTTCCTCTTCTTCATGTCAATTATCCTAACAACTATTGGCATTATGTTCAGTGAAGAGATATTCACGCTGCTGAAGGTTGAGGATGTGGTAAAACCACTGGCAATATCGTACTTTAATATTTATATGACGGGGCTTGTAATGTTTTTTGGTTTCAATGGCACTGCATCTGTTTTAAGGGGACTGGGTGACTCAATAACTCCACTATGGTTTCTGTTGATATCAACAGTTATAAACATTGTCCTTGATATTCTGTTTGTTGTTATATTTCATTGGGGTATTGAGGGAGCTGCTATTGCAACTGTAATAGCTCAGGGAATAGCATTTATCTCAGGAGCTGTTTACCTTTCGTACAAACATCAGATTATATCATTTAAAATATTCTCATTACAATTCAGCCGGAGTATTTTCTTTAAAAGTCTGCGGATTGGCCTGCCTACAGGATTTCAACAGACATTTGTTGCGCTGGGACTTCTGGCAATGGTAAGGATAGTTAATAATTTCGACACAAATGTTCTGGCAGCATTTACTATTGCAAGCCGTATTGATGCCCTTGCTGCTATGCCTGCATTAAATCTGGCAAGTGCCCTATCGGCCTTTGTGGGACAAAATATGGGTGCAGGAAGGATTGACAGGATACGAAAAGGATTTATATCAACTCTGTTAATGTCATTTGCACTGAGTATTATTGTCATAATTGGAGTATACCTGTGGAGTGAACAGATAATAGGCATCTTCAACAAAGACCCTATGGTGATAGAATATGGTATCAACTACCTTCGTATTGTCAGCTCTTTTTATATCATCTTCTCATCAATGTTTGTTATTCACGGCACATTACGTGGAGCCGGCGACACACTTATCCCAATGTTCATATCTCTATTTTCGTTATGGATTGTACGTATCCCTTTGGCTGTTTCCCTATCGAAACACTTCGGAGTAAATGGTATATGGTGGGCTATACCTATTGGATGGAGCATGGGACTGTTGGGCTCATACCTCTACTATCTGACGGGGAAGTGGAAAACTAAAGGGGTGGTTAGGGAATAGGGATTAGGGATTAATATAAGACATTTCCACTTCGAAACGTAGTGAAGATGTGGAAATCGTCAAAAAATGGAAATCAGCATGCTCGATACTTGATACCGCCAACTGCTAACGACTTCTTTCTTTTATCCCTCTCTTTCAAAGCGTTGAGAATTGCCCTTTGGGTTTTAATAAACAATTTCAACTGCTCTGTCATCTCTTTGGGAACGGGGTGTTTTTGTCACATTTTTTGCATCCGCAAAAATATGCGCCAAAAACTATTACGTTTTATTTTTTGTACCCGGGGCTTCATCCCTGGCTTTTAGTATGTCGGGCATGGTAATAGGCTGGCGAGGTGCAAGTCCTCGTACGTGCCGAGTTGATAGGAAACGTTAGCGATTGGCAATGGTGTTGTGGGTGACTGCAAATC
>JALVBA010000372.1 GCA_027010905.1 Marinilabiliaceae bacterium | reverse complement strand
GGTTTTTTATGAGAAAAATTGTTAATAAAAAGACCAACCATTTTGTCCACTTGAACAATAGGTGCTTTAAAAAACAACCAATTTGTCCATTACACCTAATTATCAAATATTGTTTTACATAAAGCCTGACTACCACATGTATAGCCAGATTTTAGTCGTAACACTGAGAGAGAAAAACAGTTACATTACCAATTTATACCCTTTTCCGTGTACATTAATAATAGCCACAGACTCCTCCCCTTTGAGGTGCTTGCGAAGCTTAGTTATATACACATCCATACTTCTTGCGTTAAAGTAGTTGTCATCAACCCAGATGGTTTTCAGAGCAAAATTACGCTCAAGCACCTTGTTGGCATTAATACACAACAGCTTTAACAGTTCCGACTCTTTAGTGGTGAGTTTAACCATACTGTCGCTCTGCTCGTCTATTAATTGCTGCTTTTGAGTGTCGAACTTGTAGCGGCCAAGCTGATAAGCCGCCTGAGCCACATTCGATCCTACTGTTCTTCTCAGTATTGCCTCAATTCTAAAAAGCAGCTCTTTCATACTGAAAGGCTTGGTTATATAGTCATCGGCACCAATCTTAAATCCCTGAACTATATCTTCCTTCATCGACTTAGCCGTTAAGAAAATAATAGGGATGTCAGTATTAACCATACGAACCTCTTTTGCAAGAGTAAATCCGTCTTTTTTAGGCATCATAACATCAAAGATGCACAAGTCATATTTTTTGTTCATAAAGGCATTATATCCCTCTTCACCATCAGGAAGCAGGTCTGTTTCATAACCTTTAGCTTCCAAATACTCCCGCAATAACATACCTAAATTTTCATCGTCCTCAGTTAAGAGAATTTTGTACTCTGTTTTCATATTTAACTGTTTTTTAGGGGTAAGTAAATATCAAATTTTGTTCCAACATCTATTTCACTCTCTACCGAAATTTGTCCACTATGATCGTCAACAATCTTTTTCACATAGGCTAACCCTAGCCCGAAACCTTTCACATCATGCACATTTCCTGTAGGTACGCGATAAAATTTTTCAAATATTCGTTTCTGATCCTCCTTTGAGATTCCTACTCCATTATCTTTAACAGAAATAACCACTCCATTGTTCTTGTTCCATGTTCTCACGTAAAGAATCGGAGTTCCTTTTCTGTATTTTACTGCATTATCGAGCAAGTTAAAAATAACATTTGTAAAATGCACCTCATCGGCCAAAATAATTCTGCTTTTTGCCTCTAAACGCTCAACAATCTTTCCCTGGTTATTCTCAACCTTTAGTCTGAAATTTGTTGTAACCTGATGAATAAGGTCGTTAATGTCCAACTCTTTAAATTTCAAACCCGCTTTTCCTTTCTCAAAGATAGCCATTTGTAGGACTTTTTCAACTTGAAAACTCAAACGTTTACTCTCATCCTGTATAACACTGGATATTTGTTGCAGTGTACGGGGTGTTTTTGTGACACTTCCATCCTTTAACATCTGCGATGCTAAAGAGATTGTGGAGATTGGAGTCTTAAATTCATGAGTCATATTGTTGATGAAATCATTTTTCATTTCATCAAATCTTTTTTGCCTGATAATAATTACAATCGTAAAAAAGGATGCCAAAATCACGATTAAAGTAAATATCGCTGAGGGAACTACCAGCTCCATAGATTTCAGCAGATAGTTAGGGTGTTTGGGAAAGTATAGGTGAATGTAGTTTGCCCTTGCCAATTGATCGCTGGGGAAAAGATGCTTTTTGTAGATATGCATCTTCTTTTCAGTATCGTAGCCAGATGATTGTATCACCACCTCTCCTTTTGAATTGATGATTCCAAACTCAAAAGGAAGCCGGATTCCATTATTTTCAAAAGCATGAAACAACAGACCTTCAATATTCATGTTCTGAAGCCGTTTCTCAATCGGTTTCTCTTCATAGGAGGCTTTTATAAGTGCCTGGTTTTTACTCTCCATCATTGAGCGATGCTCATTTAAGATACTTATCATGTCACTGGCGTGAGCATCTTTATATCCGAGGGGGTTAAGTGATGTGTAGCCATTGTAATTCATCACCAGAGAGTCCTTTTTGTATGTCGATAGATTATAGTGCCCCGAGAGGTCAAGGCTAAAAGAGAGTTTGTAATCTTTACTATTGTCAATCAAGTCTTTATTCGAAAGATTTTTGTAATATTTATTTCCGTGTCGCAAGGTTGGAGGTAGCTTGTTGAAAAAACTATTGTAGTAACTGTTTGTTATCAATTTTATCTTTGACGCTTCACTCTTCTCCAGTCGTTGAATAACAATATTCATCCCCTTTCTAACTTGTTGGTCAAACTGCTCCTCCTTAAGTTTTGTCGCACTTAATATCCATATTGTCTGGTAGTAAATAGAACCAAACAGAGCTAATGCCATTACGATGGTAAGTGCTAAAATAAATCTCCTGCTCATAAATAACAAAATTAGTAGCCTATGTTAAAATACTATCATGTTTTAACAATAATTAACAGCAAATTCACAATCATTATGCTTGATTGTGATTATAGAAGCCAGTTACAATAGACCTCTTAGAAAACGGAAATGTGAAGTTTGAGAAATGGAATAGGCTTAAATTCTGTTTTCTCTGACATTTTCCATTGCAATACGTGCAGCATTTTGCTGAGCCTCTTTTTTTGATGTGCCTTCGCCAACTCCGGCTTTCTCCTCTTCAATAGTAACAGTTGAGATGAAAGCAGGAGCTTCTCCTCCGGTAGAGTGAAGCTCATCGGTGGTAAAAAGGATGCTTTTTTTATTTTTTTGTGACCACTCAATGAGCAGTGATTTGTAGTTGTAATCTTCCTGAGTCAGTTTGTCAATATCAATATGTTTGTCAAGTATCTCTTTAATGATAAACTCTCTGCAAAATTTATATCCCCTGTCTATAAAAACAGCACCAACAAGAGCCTCTAAAGCATCGCCTAAAACATGAGTCTTGGTTGGATCAGTTTGTAGTTTTGTGAAAATAATATCGGCTAACCCCATTGCGTAAGCAATACTGTTAAGCTGGCTTCTGTTTACTATTTTGGATCGGGTTTTGGTGAGAAATCCTTCGCTCCCCTCGGGGTAGCGATTGTATAGTTCCTGAGCGATAATTGCACTAAGCATTGCGTCACCCAAATATTCTAATCTGTCATTACTCAGAATTCTCCCAGTATCGTCTTTTTCCAATGCAGACTTATGTGTTAAAGCCAGACGGTATAATAAGATATTATTTGGTCGGATTCCGGTAAGAATATGTATGGAAAAATAAAACTTCTTTCCCTGTGGGGAAAGAAGTTTTATCAATTTTATTATTGGTTTAAACACGACTTAATCGATAGCTTTAAACAGAGCTGATGCATTATGTCCACCAAAACCAAATGTATTTGAGATAGCAACGTTTACTTCGCGCTTTTGAGCTTTGTTAAACGTTAAGTTCAATTTGTTGTCAACTTCAGGGTCATCTTCGAAATGATTGATTGTAGGTGGAATGATATTGTTGTTAATAGCCAATATCGAAATCATAGACTCTAAAGCTCCTGCAGCACCTAATAAATGTCCTGTCATCGATTTTGTAGAGCTGATGTTTAAATTATAAGCGTGCTCTCCAAAAACTTTCTTTATGGCTATGGCCTCTGATATGTCACCTCGTGGTGTAGCAGTACCATGAACATTTACATAATCAACCGCTTCTAATGGCGTATTGTTGTCACTCAATGCATTCTGCATTACTTTTATAGCACCCAGCCCTTCGGGATGAGGTGCTGAAATATGATATGCATCAGCTGTCATTCCGCTACCAATAACTTCACAATAGATTTTTGCACCTCTCTTAACAGCATGCTCATACTCCTCCAAAATAAGAGAAGCACCACCTTCACCCATTACAAATCCATCCCTGTTTTTATCAAACGGTCTGGATGCTGTTAAGGGATCATCGTTACGTGTCGATAGTGCCTGCATAGAGTTAAAACCTCCCAATCCGGCTTCATTAATTGCAGCTTCTGATCCACCTGTAACAAAGACGCTTGCTTTTCCTAAACGAATAAGATTATACGCTTCTCCAATTGCATGGGTAGAAGAAGCACATGCTGAAATAGTACCGAAATTAGGCCCTCTGAAACCGTATTTCATGGATATGTGCCCGGGGGCAATATCGGCAATCATTTTAGGGATAAAAAACGGACTGAAACGGGGCACCCCGTTTCCTCTTGCAAATTCAGATGTTTCATTCAGAAAAGTTATAATTCCACCTATCCCGGCCCCCCAAATAACACCAACCGTATCAGGGTCAAGGTTATCAAGGTCAAGAGCAGAATTCTTGATGGCCTGATCAGCAGCAATCATGGCATACTGAGCAAATGGGTCAAGTTTTCTTACCTCTTTGCGGTCGAAATAATCGGTAGGATTATAGTCTTTTATTTCGCAAGCAAATTTCGTCTTAAAATGAGTGGTGTCAAAACGAGTAATGGGTGCAGCGCCACTCACTCCGTTGATTAAATTTTCCCAAAATTCATCTACGGTCTTTCCTAACGGGGTAATAGCACCCAACCCCGTAACAACTACTCTTTTTAACTGCATAACGATTTTTTGATTAGCCCTACTATTTACTTGGCGTTTTCTTCAATGTAAGTGATAGCAGCACCTACAGTGCCAATGTTTTCTGCTTGATCATCAGGTATAGCGATATTGAATTCTTTTTCGAATTCCATAATCAATTCTACAGTGTCAAGAGAATCTGCTCCAAGGTCATTGGTGAAGCTTGCTTCTGGTGTTACTTCTGTTTCGTCTACTCCCAATTTGTCTACAATAATAGCTTTTACTCTTGATGCAATGTCCGACATAGCTTAAAAA
>JALVBA010000371.1 GCA_027010905.1 Marinilabiliaceae bacterium | reverse complement strand
GCAGTCACCCACAACACCATTGCCAATCGCTAACGTTTCCTATCAACTCGGCACGTACGAGGACTTGCACCTCGCCAGCCTATTACCATGCCCGACATACTAACAAAGAAAGACCGGACAGAGCCGGTCTTTTCAAATTGCGAATATTATATATCTTAGTCCTTAAATTTGGCCATTAGGTACTCTCTGTTCATTCTTGCAATATTGGTTATCGAAACACCTTTAGGGCATTCAACTTCACAAGCCCCTGTATTGGTACAGTTTCCAAATCCCAATTCATCCATCTTGGCAACCATTCGTTTAGCACGGCGTGCACGCTCAACTTTACCTTGTGGCAAAAGAGCCAGTTGACTGACCTTAGCAGATACAAACAGCATAGCTGAGCCATTTTTACAAGTTGCAACGCAAGCTCCACAACCGATACAGGAGGCTGCATCCATCGCCTCGTCAGCATCCTCTTTCTGAATTGCTATTGCATTTGCATCCGGTACACCACCAGTTCCCACAGAAACATAGCCTCCTGCAGCAATAATATCATCAAAGGCATTACGATTAACAATAAGGTCTTTTATTACTGGGAAACCTGCTGAGCGCCATGGCTCAATAGTTATTGTTTCACCATCCTTAAACTTGCGCATGTGAAGTTGGCAAGTTGTTATATCCTCATCAGGTCCATGAGCATGACCATTAATGTACATTGAACACATCCCGCAGATACCTTCACGGCAATCGTGATCGAAAGCTATAGGTTCGTTACCTCCTGAGATGAGCTGTTCGTTAAGAACGTCAATCATTTCAAGGAATGAGCTGTCGATAGAGATATCTTTCAGCTCGTATGTTTCAAAGCGTCCTTTTGCTTTTGGACCATCCTGACGCCACACTTTTAGTTTTATATTTATACTTTTTTCCATGTTGATTCTTCTCTTTAATTTGTTGAACTAAAACTCATATTTATTTATAATTACGTTGTTTCAGCTCTACATATTCGAACTTAAGAACTTCTTTATTTAATATAGGCTCTTTATCTTCACCCTTATACTCCCAGCATGAGACATAAGCAAACTCGTCATCTCTACGTAGTGCTTCGCCCTCTTTTGTCTGAAACTCTTCACGGAAATGACCACCACACGACTCCTCTCTGTTAAGAGCATCACGTGCTATTAATTCACCCATCTCCAGAAAATCAGCCAGTCTGTTTGCTTTTTCAAGTTCTGAATTCAAGCCCTCCATATTTCCTGGAATACGAACATTAGACCAAAACTTATTTTTGATCTCAACTATACGTTTAAGAGCTTTTTCCAAACCCTCCTTATTTCTGGCCATACCAACAAAGTCCCACATCACATGACCCAACTCTTTGTGTATATGGTCAACAGAAAGTTCACCTTTAATACTCAACAGTTTTTCAAACCTCTCTTTCACTTTATTCTCTTTCTCTTCAAATTCCGGCAGGTCAGTCGACATACGAGGAGTTCGAATATCATCAGACAAATAGTTCTGAATAGTAAATGGAAGAACAAAGTATCCATCAGCAAGCCCTTGCATCAGAGCAGAGGCTCCCAGACGGTTAGCACCGTGATCGGAGAAGTTAGCCTCACCTAAACAGAAGAGTCCGGGGATATTGGTTTGCAGTTCATAATCAACCCATAAACCACCCATTGTGTAGTGAATGGCAGGGTATATCATCATTGGTGTTTCGTAAGGGTTTTCATCAACAATCTTCTCATACATCTGGAATAGGTTGCCGTAACGGGCTTCAATGGTATCCTTTCCCAATCGTCCAATTGAATCTTTAAAATCAAGATATACGGCAAGACCTGTTGCACCTACGCCAAATCCGGCATCGCAACGCTCCTTGGCCGCACGGGAGGCTACATCGCGTGGAACCAAGTTTCCAAACGCAGGATATCGTCTCTCTAAGTAGTAGTCTCTGTTCTCCTCTGCAATAGCTGTTGGCTTTAGTTTCCCTGCACGAATTGCTTCAGCATCCTCTTTTTTTGCAGGTACCCAGATGCGGCCATCGTTACGTAACGACTCTGACATCAGAGTTAATTTACTCTGAAACTCACCATGAACAGGGATACAGGTAGGGTGAATCTGAACATAATCAGGATTGGCCATAAGTGCACCATTCTGATACGCTTTCCATGCGGCTGATGCATTAGATCCCATTGCGTTGGTTGAAAGGAAGAATGTGTTTCCATACCCTCCGGTAGCCAAAACTACTGCATGTCCGAAATGACGTTCAAGCTTTCCGGTAACAAGATCACGGGTAATAATACCTCTGGCCTTACCTTCAATTTTAACAATTTCAACCAACTCGGTGCGAGTGTGAAGTTCAACATTTTTTTCGTTAACCTGACGCATTAGTGCCTGATAAGCACCAAGCAGCAACTGTTGTCCTGTTTGGCCGCGGGCATAAAAAGTACGGCTTACCTGTGCACCACCAAAAGAGCGGTTGTCAAGCTGCCCACCATATTCACGTGCAAATGGAACTCCTTGTGCCACACACTGGTCAATAATACTGTTACTAACCTCTGCAAGGCGATATACATTGGCTTCACGGGCACGATAGTCACCACCTTTAATAGTATCGTAAAAGAGACGGTAAACAGAATCTCCGTCGTTAGGGTAGTTTTTGGCAGCATTAATACCTCCCTGCGCAGCAATAGAGTGTGCCCGGCGTGGGGAGTCCTGAATAGTAAAACTTTTCACTTTGAAACCCATCTCAGCCAGAGACGCTGCTGCCGAAGCTCCGGCCAATCCGGTACCCACAACAATAATATCTAATCGTCGTTTGTTTGAAGGGTTTACCAGATTCTGATGATTTTTATAATTAGTCCATTTTTGGGTGAGATCCCCTTCTGGAATTTTAGCATCTATCTTTGTCATATCTATACAAATTTATAAGCAATTATGATTGAAAAAAGAGGTATTGCAGAATAGCAATTAATGAAAAACCCAGACCCATAAACCAGGCTACAACAGTTCCAACAACCGACCATCTCTTTCTCCAGATGGTGTTACTAAAACCAATTGTTTGCAGTGCAGACCATACGCCATGCGATAAGTGCCAGGCAAGACCTATTGAGCCAACTACATAAACAATAACTACCCAAAGCATACTAAACGTTTGGTTGACTAATGCATAGGCATTTTCAACTTCGGTGTGTACTCCTGCGATATCAATATCTACAGGGGTGAGCTCTTTTGTAATTTTAAACTTCACCCAAAACTGAGCAATGTGAACAACAAGAAAAGAGAAAACTGTAATGCCCAAAATGTACATGTTTTTTGAAGCCCATGATACATCGGGAGTTTTGTTACCTGAAGCATAACGATCTTTACCCCTAGCTTTCTGGTTTTGAAGGGTGATTGTTGATGCCCAGATGATGTGAATAATAAAACCTAAAGCCAAAAATGGCTCCATAATTTTAATCAGAGGATTAGTCGCCATAAAGTGAGCTGCCGCATTAAACAGCTCTCCTCCATCATCTATTAATAACAGTGCGTTAAGGGATAAGTGAATGAATAGAAACATCACTAAAAAAAGCCCCGTAATACTCATTAGGAACTTTTTCCCAATTGAAGAACTAAAAAAGTTACTCATAAGGAATCCATTTATTTTATTTATAATTAAAATTTTGATAAAAATATTCTCCCAAAAGTAAATTTGTTTAGGGTGTTGAGCAAGAAAAAGTGAATAATTAAAACCATATTTATATCCATTCTAAGTAGCATTGCTTTTAGTTTGTCAAGAATGCTCTTGACAATTAAAATCTTTGAGTGTACATTACCGGTTTTAATCTTATGGCTGAACATAACGAATTGGGACAAACCGGCGAAGATATCGCCACTGAGTATCTGGCAAATAAGGGGTATGCTATTTTAGCAAGAAACTGGCGGTATAAGAAGAAAGAGATAGATGTCATTGCCAGAGATGGCGATTATCTGGTGATTGTGGAGGTTCGGACACGAATGTCTAATTTGTGGGAGCATCCTAAAGAGACAATCACAAAAGCTAAAATTCGATTTCTTGTTGATGCGGCAGAGGCATATATTATGAAGATGGATATAATGACCGAAACACGTTTTGATGTGGTAACGCTGATTCCTACAAATAACAGTTGGGAGATAGACCATATAAAAGAGGCCTTCTACCCGTTGCTGTGAGATAATGAATAATGCCGGCAGCATGCTTGGTGGGACGTATTAGTGAAGGCCTCACTGCGTGTGAGGCCTTCACGGAGGGGTTGCTGAGCGAAATCGAAACAACCTGCTCTTTCAGGAAGAACAACGATAATTGCGAAGAGCTCTTTTAATACAAAGAGTGCGAGTAGTTGTGTGAAGAAAGCCAGTAAGAGCAAGACTATCGGGAAGTGAACAACAAGAGGATGAAGAGTAGGAAACTCATCAAGCTACGCTTTTTTCATCATTGAACTGTGATCCTAATCCATCTGTTCGTCATGCGAATGACCTACTGCGTCGTAGTCGTGATGTGCATCCTGTGTCATTACCGATTCCGTTTTTGCGGAATCTGTTTTTGTTTTTTTGTGTGCCCCGTCATGAGCCAGTGCCGTGAACGAGATAAAAAGAGCAATGCTTAAAGTAAGTAGTGTTTTCATTGTAATATTATTTTGTCTGCGAATTATTGGTAAAGCAAGCGGTAAAGCCGAGTGACTTGAGTTGACTTTTGTATTTCTTCTCCCCCATTTAGCCCGCATTATTCATCAGGTGTTAAATCGTCAATAAAAGCATCAGTTTTTCAAACCTTATATTTTGTGGGTGACAAATCATGTGTTTTTATAGAAGTCATTACAAATAATTCATGTTGTGACGGTATTTCTATTTAACATATGTATG
>JALVBA010000370.1 GCA_027010905.1 Marinilabiliaceae bacterium | reverse complement strand
GATTTGCAGTCACCCACAACACCATTGCCAATCGCTAACGTTTCCTATCAACTCGGCACGTACGAGGACTTACGCCTCGCCAGCCTATTACCATGCCCGACATACTAAAAAGCGGTAAAATATAAATCTTACCGCTTTTTTAAATATTGTTTAAGTATACCTTAATGGTTACTTCTATTTTCCCAATGCAACTTTCATTGTTGTACCAATATCAGCAGGAGAATCCACAACATGAATCCCACATTCACGCATGATTGCCATTTTTGCGGCAGCAGTATCATCTTTACCCCCAATAATAGCACCTGCATGTCCCATACGACGACCTTTAGGAGCAGTTTGACCGGCAATAAAACCTACCACAGGTTTTGTTCCATTCTCCTTTATCCAGTATGCAGCATCAGCCTCCATACTTCCGCCAATCTCTCCAATCATAATTATACCATCAGTATCAAGGTCATTCATAAGAAGCTCAACAGCCTCTTTTGTTGTTGTACCAATAATTGGGTCTCCTCCAATTCCGATACAGGTACTCTGACCTAAATCCAACTTTGTCAGCTGGTCAACAGCTTCGTAGGTTAATGTACCTGAACGGCTGACAACTCCAATATTCCCCTCTTTGTGAATAAATCCCGGCATGATACCTACTTTAGCCTCACCCGGTGTAATAACTCCCGGACAGTTAGGACCAACCAATCGAGCCTCTTTTCCTGTTAGGTAGTTCTTTACCTTTACCATATCAGAGGTGGGAATACCTTCAGTAATTGCAATAATTACTTTTATACCGGCATCAGCAGCTTCCATAATTGCATCAGCAGCAAACGGCGGCGGAACAAAAATAACCGAAACATCAGCCTTTACTGTGTCAACAGCTTCTTTAACTGTATTAAAGACAGGAGCATCTAAATGTGTAGAGCCTCCTTTTCCGGGAGTAACGCCACCCACAACATTACTACCATATTCAATCATCTGACTGGCGTGAAACGTACCTTCACTACCAGTGAATCCCTGAATTATTATTCTGGAATTTTTATTTACTAAAACGCTCATAAAACCATATATTTAATTATCTATATACTTTGGAAAACCAAAAATAGTAGAAATCTTCATACTTAAAAAACATTTGGCTTTTATGTTGAATTATAAATGTTATTTTTCAAATATTTTAGTAAATTTCGCATCGAATAAATACTAAATCATTAAATACCCCTAAGATGAACAGAAAAATTTTATTTCTATTTGCTCTGTCTGTACTTGTTTTTTCAATACCTGTGACAGGCCAAAGTTTCCTTGAGAAGATGGCTAAACATGCTAAACAGAAGGCGCAAAAAGAGGCAGAAAGCAGGGCTGAGAAGAAAGCAGACGAGAAGATAGACGAAGGTATTGACAAGGCTTTTGACCATATAGAGAAACAGTTTGAAAAAGAGAAAAAGGAAGAGACAAAGCAATCAAACAGCTCTACCACTTCAAAAAAATCAGATAGAGACAGCCAAAAGGCGATTAACGAAAACCTTAACAATCTTATGAGCAAGATGGGTGTTTCAATTAAACCTGTACCCATTAAGGATAGTTACTCCTTCAACTCTTCGGTTACAATGAGTTTTAAATCATACAACAAAAGTGGCAAATTGGAAAATGATGGCAATATTATTTCCTACTTTGCTTCGGGAAATCATAACATTGCCTATAAGTTTATTGACGGTAATATCAAATCATCTCAAAAGGAACAGACCGGTACATTCATAATGGACTATCAGAACAAAGCAACACTTATACTCAGCAACGAAAAGGGTAAAAAGACCGGCCTAGTGTATGGCTTAAGTGATATGGCAGATGATAGTGATAGAAAAAATGACATGAAAGACGATCCGAATTTCAAAGAACAAGAAGAGTCTATAGTTGCTAATCTTTCTATTAAGAAGACAGGAAGAAGTAAATCTATTTTGGGCTATAACTGCGACGAGTATAAATATGACGACGAGGATGTATCAACTACCTCCTGGATTACAGAGGATGTTAGCTGGGATAACAGGGATCTGATTTCAAATATCTTCTCCTCGTCAATCAACTCTCATGGCACTCCAAACGGTTTTTTAATGGAAAGCACATCAATTAATAAAAAGACCGGAGAAAAGGGTACCTATACAATTACTGACATTGATAAAAGTGCGAATAAAACATTTGATATTACACAATACCAGATGACAAATATCGGCTCGATGAAGATACCGCAATCCGAATAGGGATATATTCTAATAACTTTTAATTTGTTTTTTTGATTTTCAACAAGTACATCTTATATATCAACACGTTAAATGCTAAAATGACCCTTTTCACGTTCGACTACGTAAACTATAGTAATGTGGAATAGGGTAATAAGGTCAGAAATATTGTTGGGTATATTTATGCTACTAAGGTTAAGAAAATTGATACGATTTTTACATTGGATTATCATTTAAGATTTGAAGTTTTTTCAACGAATGTATCATTGATAATTTTTGAGAGTAGCTCAACATTGATAGGCTTCTCAAGAAAATCATCACACCCTGCATTCAGTGCGTACTGCTTGTCCTCGAATGTGGAGTATGCTGTTTGAGCAATGATTTTCAAATCAGGAGCAAACTCCTTTATAATCATTGTTGCTTCCAGTCCATTCATTCTTGGCATCTTAATATCCATAAATACTATATTGATATCTCTGTTGCTTCGGCACATCTCAACAGCCTCTTCCCCATTTTTAGCATGAAGAATCACCATTGCAGAGTCCACTTTTCGAATAATTGTTTCGAGATACAGATAGTTAATCTCTTCATCTTCTACTACTAAAACTGTAAAGCTGCTTTCGTTAGCAGAACCTGAAACCAGACTCCCCTTTTGCTTACTATTAGATGCAACAACCGGTTGGTAAGGTATGGTAAAAGTAAAAGTTGAACCCTCGCCACTAACTGACTCAACAGAGATACCTCCACCCATAAGCTCGCTATTCTCTTTTGCTATTGAAAGACCCAGTCCTAAACCTCCATACTCCTTTGATAGTCGCTTTTCAGCTTGCGAGAAACGCTCAAAAATAATCCTCTGCTTCTCCTTTGCAATACCTATACCGGTATCCTTAACATAAAAAGAGAGCATATCCTCATCCAGCCTGTAACCTATCTCAACAAAACCTTCGTTTGTATACCTGAGAGCATTATCAATCAGGTTAGTCAAAACTTTACGCAGCTTAATCTCATCCACCAAAACCGTTGCTCTTTCATCATTAAGGCCGGTTTTTATATACAAAGGTGTTTTATTCATCTTTGCCTGTCTGTCGTAAATGGTAAATAGCTCTAAAAACAGTCTGTTAAGATTGAGCGGATTATTAACAACTTTAACCTGCTTTGTCTCCAGAATTGATATCTCAAGTATATCGTCAATAATACGCATCAATTGATTACTGCTATTCTCAATAATATCAATATAGAGTTTTTGCTGCTCCGCATCAAGCTCCTCCTCTCCCAACATTCTGGAGAAACCCAAAATGCCGTTCATGGGTGTTCTTATTTCATGACTCATATTTGCCAGAAACTCAGACTTTAGCTGATCACTCTCTTCTGCCCTCTTTTTGGCAAGCATAAATTCCTTATTCTTTAACAGAAGTGTTTCCTCAGCCTTCTTCCTATCGGTCATATCCCTGACTACAGCAAGATAGTAATTATTTGCCATCAATGTGGTATTCATCTCAATGGGAATAAGAGCTCCTGTTTTTGAAACAATCTCTCTTTCTGAAATTACTGAATGGCCATTTTTAAGCAGTCCGAATTGTAATGGCATATTTTCAAGCGATTGTTTTGAAAATAACTCAGCAATAAACTTGAACAGTATCTCTTCGCGTGTATAACCGGTCAATTTACAAAAACTACTATTAGCATCTATGATGTGTCCCTTCTTATCTCCCACTATAATACCATCTGCAGCGTTATCAAAAAGTGTCTTAAATCGATGCTCTGTTTCCTGAAGTTTCTGTTCTGTCTTTACCCTGCCTGAGATATCCCGAACTATGGATAGACGTAAATCTTTAGCTTTGAATCTAATTTTTCTGCCATAAATCTCAGTAGGAAATCTAGTACCGTCTTTTCGTATTGCCGTAACCCGGTAAAACCCTGTAACTTTTTGTGTTATTCTTTCTATTACAGTTTTTTTATCCACCTCCTCAAAAACATCAACAGCCCTTAATCCTATAGTTTCTTTGTAGGTATAACCAAACATTTCACATCCCGTTTGGTTAGCTTCAATTACAATGCCATTTTCCAAAATGTAGATTCCTTCTGTTGAGGCAAAATCAAGAACTCTATGCCACTCCTCTTTTCTATCAATACCAGACTCTTTCTTCTGTGAATCTTTATCGGCATGACGAAGCTCTTCTTTAAGCTCTAAAATTTCTTTCCGGAGATTGCCATCAATCACCTTTAATTCGTCATATGAACTCTTCATTCTCTGCATAGGTACTTTATATAAAATCAGATAACTAAAGGTAGTAAAATATCCGGTGTAATTATAAACAAATACAAATATCTAAATGTTCATTAGAGCATCTACAAATCTATGCATACCCTCTTCAATCATATTTGTGGCAAGTGAAATTCTAATTTTAGAAGATGCCCCAAACGCAACTCCGGGAATAACCACGACACCATTCTCCCTTTTAGCAGTCTCAATACAAAAGTTCTTAGAGTTACTGCCGGTAAACAACTCCAAATCGGCAAAGAGATAAAAACTGCCGGTTGGTTTCACAAATGGGATAGAGTGTTTACTCAATAGAGGCATCACAACATCTCTGTTTTTCCTTAAAACCTTATTGTACCCATCTATTGTATTTTGAGTATCCCCCCTTACAACAGGAATAGCTGCATACTGATTTGCGGTAGGTGGTGCGCTAATGATAGTAGCATTATTAGAAACAATGGCTTTGGCAAGATTCATATTTCGGGTAATAACCCAACCCACTCTCAGTCCCGCTACTGCACCACTTTTTGAGATTCCATTTACCACTATCGTTCTTTCAAAAAAAGCAGAAAAGGAGATTGCCGTCTCTCCGTCATATATCAGTCTGGAATATATCTCATCCGAAATAACATAACCCTTGGTAAGTTTATCTTCTAAAACATTTGCCAACTCTTTCTGTTCAGTATGTGATAATACCCACCCGGTAGGGTTTGCAGGAGTATTTAAGATTAAAATATCATCACTCTCTATTTGAGATTTTAGGGCAGCTATATCAATTCCGTACTCTTCAGTTAACCTGTATGTTTCTACCTTCAGACCAAACTCTTTTGGGATTTTCTTATAGATTCCAAAATTAATCTCAGGTATTAACACTCGCTTTGCACCAAGCTTACTCAACGTTTTTACTGTTGAATAGATAGCATTCTGAACTCCAATAGTAACAACAACATTATCGACTGAGTAACTGTATCCATCCTGTAACTTCTGACTTTCAGCCACTGAGCTCCTCAACTCAGGCAGCCCGGCATTAGGGCAGTAATTCACTCCTCCACTATTAAGGCTGTCAGTAAAAGCCGTGATAATTTTTCTATCAGGATTAAAAGATTTTAACTCTCCAAGCCCTAATGAGATACCTGAATTGTGCATTGCCATGTTTACCTCTCTTATTGCAGGCAGAGGGAAGTCAGTAGTTGCTAAACGTTGGTCGATATCCATTTTGTTATATTTTGAAGAAATGTAAATCATTTAAATACTTTCTCCGTTTTTATACCCACTATAAATCATATAGAACCAAAAGAGAGTTAAATAAAAAAGCACCCCTGAAACCGGAGATGCTTTTTTATTGTTAGAAACATTACTTACTAACAATGCTATACTTTTAAGCCATGGATTACTTTACAGAATCCATATACATAATCAGTTCACATACTTTAGCAGAATATCCCATTTCGTTATCGTACCATGAAACTACTTTTACAAATGTATCAGTAAGAGCGATACCTGCAGTAGCGTCAAATACAGAAGTTAATGTCTCACCTGTGAAGTCGTTAGAAACAACAGCATCTTCAGTATATCCTAAAACACCTTTCATTGAACCTTCAGAAGCATCTTTCATTGCCTTACAGATATTATCGTAAGAAGTTCCTTTTGCAAGGTTCACAGTTAAGTCAACAACTGACACATCAGGAGTTGGAACACGGAAAGCCATTCCTGTAAGTTTACCGTTAAGTACAGGAATTACTTTACCAACAGCTTTAGCAGCACCTGTAGAAGAAGGGATAATGTTTTGACCGGCTCCACGTCCACCTCTCCAGTCTTTCAATGAAGGACCATCAACAGTTTTTTGAGTGGCAGTAGTAGCATGAATAGTAGTCATTAAACCATCAACAATACCAAAATTATCATTCAGCACTTTAGCAATAGGGGCTAAACAGTTGGTAGTACAAGATGCATTAGAAACAAAATTCATATCGTTGGAATATGAAGTATTGTTTACACCCATAACAAACATAGGAGTATCATCTTTAGAAGGAGCAGACATAACTACTTTTTTAGCACCTGCATCAAGGTGTCCCTGAGCTTTCTCTTTTGTAAGGAACAGACCTGTTGACTCAACAACATACTCAACATCCACAGCACCCCAGTTGATGTCAGCAGGATTTCTCTCTGCAGAAACGCGAATCACGTCACCGTTAACGATCAATTTACCGTCTTTTACTTCAACAGTTCCATCAAATCTACCGTGAGTAGAGTCGTATTTTAACATGTAAGCCATGTACTCAACATCAATTAAGTCGTTAATAGCTACAACTTGAATAGTTCCTTTTACATAAGCCTGACGAAAGACAAAGCGTCCGATACGGCCAAATCCATTAATACCAATTTTAATTTTTGACATTTTATTAATTATTTAGTGATTGTATATATAATATTTCTTAAAAAGAGCCACAAAAGTAAGCATTCATAACCATTAAGTCAAATAATCTTTAAATGGATTTTCTCAATAAATGTTAAAAAAAGCCAGGCAAACCAATAAAATTGATTTGCCTGGCTTTACATATCTTCCAAATGGAGTGCTATCACTCCAATTAATTCCACAAATAAAAACAATCGCTCGCTATGCCCGACTGCAAAAAAACTGTTATCTAAAGGATGTTAGACCACTCTATTAAACATTTTGAGTTGTCTGCTCTACATCTATACTACTGTATGCAGGACAATCCTGTGTGCTTTTGCAAGAACTTAAACCTAAAGCTAATAAAAAAACAACTGCTGCAATAACTGAAATCTTTCTCATGATTCAAATCTTTCTAAAATATATAAATAACTATTTAATTAAAACCTTAAAAATGGTCAATTACCATCTTTCATGTCTATACAAACGTAAAGTAGGGCATTAAAGTTTCATTTTTTTTATTGTTCTTTGAGAATAGTGCAAATATCTTGGATGAACACATAACTTTATTCCACTAGAACAGCAACATATTTAGCTACTCAGGCCATACTATCTCTTCATCGTCATCACTCCAGTTGGGACCAATTTGAATAGAATCAACGACCCCTTTCCTAACCCAAACATTAATATTTTTAGCCTCAAACGAGTATAGCTCATTAACATCACTACCTTCGTCAGACAGGTCTTCAAGCTCATAAATCCCTATCTCGTCCACATGTTTAACAAACAACTCTTTCTGCATTCCAGGTAAGAATTTTCCCTCCAGAGTGTACTGTGGATCATCAAAAGAGATTTCTACCAAACGCATATCTGCCATTGAATCGAATGACATTGACACTCCAATATCATCGTAGTAATATATATTCACAGTCTCTCCGTCATCCATCTCCTGCACCTCAACTTCGTCAGGCCTACCTAAAACTGAGAATACCTCCTCCTCGCTCATTCCGAATTTAAGATTATCAAAACCTATACCCGGTAAAATTAATTTATCACTCATTATTTTTTGATTTATGAATTATTTATTGACAAGGTGATTTTAAACCACACTGCCAATATATTAATTAAAAAGTTATTTCCAAACAGAAATTCTGCCCGGTGTATAGGAAGCATCCATCTCATCCAGCATTTTTCGCAACTCTTGTATTTTTGTTTTAGCAATCTCAGTAACATCGTTTAAAACGGGAGGAAAATTCTCTTTTAGTATTTCAAATCCCATTTTTGACATTGAAGTGATATTCGAGGTGCTGCTTATCTGAGTATAGATAATATTGTTAACCTGTTCATCAGCGATATATCGGCAAGAGGAAACTCTATTGTCTCACCCCGTTCATCACTTCTGAACAGATTATTTGCTGGCTTCAACCACAATATGAAAAGAGTCTTCACTTAGGGGGCTCTTTTTAAAATCACCATAAAAATTAACTTTTGTAAAATAGGGAGTCAACGCATCTTCAAGCTCCTCTCTCTTCAGTGGCAGAAGCAACACGCTGTTTACCGTCTGCTCACAGGTAAACTTTGCCGACAACACAGTTTCAAAATCAATCAATCCGTCAGAACGATGATTATATTTTCTGATAAATTCGTAATTATCGGTATTAATTGTTGGAAGCGAATCAACCTTCTTTTTCAACACCCTATCGTAATTAACAATCTGTATCAGAAGTTTACCATCTCTCTTTAAAAGTCTGGATGATTGTTTCACAAATTGCTCTATCCTGTCAATAGTTGCAAGGTGTACCAATGTATTGCCGAAACAGAGTACCCCATGATACCTGTTCCTTTCAAGTCCGGAGAGTTCATCTACCAAATCGCCAACATTAAACTTTAGGTTAAGTGCCTGAGGCTGCTTCTCCTTTGCAATGTCTATCATATTACTATCGGAATCAAACCCATAAACATTAGCTGACCTGCGGGCAAGCAGAATAGCCAACGAGCCGATGCCACAACCGGCATCAACAATCTTTTTTCCGGCAACAGAATTGGCAAAACAGCTATTTACAAACTCAGCCTGAGCCGGGTTTAATGGAAAAAGCTGGTCGTATGCAATAGAGATGGAGCTGTAGAATGCCATTGGAAAATTCTATAATAGTTCTTCTGAAATCTGATATTTATTTCTTTCAGAAGAGTTGCGTGAAACCATCTCAGCAAGGAAACCTGTCAGAAAAAGCTGAGTACCAATCATCATACTTACCAGAGAGATATAAAAGTATGGACTTTCAGCCACCAACTGCGCATCTATACCATGATAAACATACCATAACTTATGTACACCCAACCAGGCCGCAGTAACAAAGCCAACAAAAAACATCAGTGTTCCCAATGTCCCGAACAAGTGCATGGGACGCTTCCCGAATTTTGTAATAAACGATACCGATAGAAGATCTAAGAAGCCTTTAATTGTACGCTCAATTCCAAATTTTGAAACCCCATATTTTCGTTCCTGATGCTGAACAATCTTCTCACCAATATTTTCAAATCCATTCTGCTTAGCTATTAAAGGTATGTAACGATGCATCTCCCCGTATACCTCAATATTCTTCACAACTTCATTACGGTATGCTTTCAAACCACAATTAAAATCATGAAGTTTTATCCCCGACACAAACCTGACAGTACGGTTAAAAAGTTTACTTGGGAGTGTTTTGGAGATAGGGTCATGCCGTTTCTTTTTCCAGCCACTAACCAAATCGTAACCATCTTTGGATATCATCCTTACCAACTCAGGTATCTCATCCGGACTATCCTGCAAATCTGCATCCATGGTAATCACAACTTCTCCTTTTGCAACTTCAAACCCGCAGTAGAGAGCAGCAGACTTACCATAATTACGTCTGAATTTAAGTCCTTTAACCTCTTTGTGCTTTTCAGACATCTCAGCAACCAACTGCCACGATTTATCTGAACTGCCATCATCAACAAACAGAACTTCGTACTCCCAATTCAGCGGAGTTACCACCCTCTCGATCCAGGCAAACAACTCACCGATTGATTCCTCTTCATTATACAACGGTACTACTACTGATAACTTCATATTTACTCAATATCTTTTACTGCTTCATAAAAACCACTTTCAGGACTCTTCATCGCAATTGCTGCAACAATCAGTGTAAGTATTGTTCCTCCAATCATCTCTTTGAAGAAAGCTGAGATGGCATAAGTACTCGGAGTTAACGTAGCCTTTGAGGCCTCGTTAAATTTCTCAAGCAACTCATCGGGTAATCCGCTATTCATCATTATCTCTTCAAGCTGAGCCATATATTGTACCAATAGCGTTTTGTCAAGTGATAACACAATAAAATAAATTGAACTGATAAAGAATGTTGAGTAGAGAGTGATTAAAACACCAATACCTACTCCCTTGCCGTAACTTAAATAACCGCCATTTACTTTATCTCTGTAATTTTTTAGTGCCAACCATAAAACTATGATGAATACTACAGTTCCAACATATCTAATCGTTCCCGGAATAATCATCTTATCAGTATAGTATAGAAACAGAGTAAAAAAGATATAGAAAACTCCTAAATATAGGCCATACAACATTGCCCACTTGCTCTTTGATGTAGAGATATCTGTCATAAAAAATAATTTATAAGTAATAGATTATGATATAAAAATAGGAATCTAAAATACAAAGAACTTCTTAATTATTTGTCATATCACATCAAAGAATAAAATATTTACTAAAAACCATCAATAAATATTTGTACGATTAATGAATTTTGATACTTTTGCACTCGCAAAACGGGTAAGTCCCATACGACTAGCTCCTGCTTAACTCCCCCAGGGCCTGACGGCAGCAAGGGTAGGCGGTTGTAGCAGTGCGATATGGTAAGCTTACCCACCTCGCCGATGTAGCTCAGTTGGTCAGAGCAGCTGATTTGTAATCAGCAGGTCGTGGGTTCGAATCCCTCCATCGGCTCAAAAAAATTCTTATTTCATTAAAAATTGGGGAGATACCAAAGTGGCCAACTGGGGCGGACTGTAACTCCGCTGACTTTCGTCTTCGTAGGTTCGAATCCTGCTCTCCCCACATTTTGCCGATATAGCTCAGTTGGTCAGAGCAGCTGATTTGTAATCAGCAGGTCGTGGGTTCGAATCCCTCTATCGGCTCTATTTTTTTGTACTACACCCCGCAACCTTCCCCATTTGGAAAGGAGAAGAAATTATTCAAACAACCTTATTTCGACTACTTAACAACAACTCTTTGGGTGTAATGATCACTTCCAATATAAACATTAACGAACCTCACTCCGAAGCCTAGCTCCATAACCGATAGTTTTTGTTGCCATTTCTGTTGAAACTTAACAAACTTACGGTTCAATAACATACGGCCATTAAGATCGTAAACTGTAACCTTCACATCACCAATCACAGTATCATCTAATCTTAAATTGACATAGTCAGTTGCCGGATTAGGACTAATGGTCAATGTTACATCAGGAGCAGTAGTCTTATTAAAAATTCCTGACCCGTCCTTTTGAATATTAATATTGTCAATCACCCATCCCCAACCTACAGTATTAGCATCAGAAAATAACCTAAAACGTATTAAAATGGTATCGCCGGCACTAAAAGTATCCTGAAAGTTCACCGTATGACTTACAAACATATCAGATGAAGGAGATGAATTAATATCCGCAGCCCACTCATCAGAATATCTGGCATCATAACCATCAGCAAATGGCAACCAGTTCATTCCATCTTTCGAGCCTTCAACCACTACATAATCCCAAAACTCATCATCTCCAAAAACAGTACCATTTTCACCCTTTTCAACCAGAGCAATATCTTCATATGTCATTATTGATGACTCTGTTTCGTCCATAACAATAACCGGATACTTCAGCACATAGCTATAATTCTTTTTAACAGCATAAGCGTGTTGCGAATTAATGGCATACGTACCGTCAATGCTATTAATAATATTGTATCCATCCCCTAAGAAATCATTTTGTTTACTTTCAAAATCATTATAGTAACGTACCCTCGGATCTTGATAATGAAAATTATCCGCAAACAATAAATTTGAACGGAAAGCAATCCCATCTTTATAACCAATAACCTGAGAGTTAATAACAGGCTCTTGGGAAGTTGCATTGAAAATGTAACCATTTACTCCTATTGCAACTCTGGTTTGTACTCCGTCAACCTCCCCACCAAAGAGGTATTGTAATGAATCAAAATCAGACTTTATCTCATACTTTACGGTAAATTTATTACTTGCAGTTACACCCGCTGAAATAGCATAAGGCTTTACGGGAACAGTATTCAGCCCAGGGATAGTAACTGACCAAACACCCCTGCCATGAGTACCTAAAACAACCTGATCGCCTACTACTTTCATATCCCATATACAAACAGCAGGCAGACCATTATCAGAATAGTGCCACGACAAACCATTGTCAGTTGAGATAAATAGACCGATCTCGGTTCCAGCCCATAATTCATTAGTATTATGTGGCATGACTAAGAATGAGTATGTAGCCACATCAGGAAATCCATTGGAGCTTGACGAAGAATTATCAAAACCGGTAATGTCTGTCCACGTCTGACCTAAGTCGGAGGAACGAATAATCTTGGCACTTTCTGCTGATGAGTTTAAAACAAACACTGTACTTGTGTCAAAAGGGTCAGAGACAATCCTTGATATCCTACGTATATATTTTGAAAAATTATTGACCGCTGTAAAAGTATCGCCGTAATCATGGGAAACACTTAACTTCCCTTTACCATTCATACTTACACCGACCCAGACTATCTTAGGATTTGCTTTACTAATCTCCATCTGAACGCTACCTCCTGAGTAACCGTAATCATTAGAATTCATTGAAATCAGTTTCCAGTTTAGTCCAAAATCACTGGACTTCCATAGGCCTGACGGGCCGCCAATAAACAACAAATCCGGTTCGTCAGGCGTGCTGGCAATTGTTGTAATGAATGGAGCACCTGAATCTTCACCTGAATCTTCAATTTTATCGGTTATGTAAAAGCTATGTACCCAAGAATCATCTGTTCTGACCAATTGGTTATAATACAATGATGAGATCATCTGTTCCGGCTTTCTTGAATGCCATACAGTTCCAAATCCATCACCACCCACGACTTTATTCCATGCAGAATCACTAGTAGGGCTATTATTTGAAAACCATGTGCCATTATCTTGCAAACCACCCATGTATCTATCTTCTGTAGGATGTTTTGAAACACTGTAAAACTGTGAAGTAACATAACCATGAACAGGACTAGTCCAGTTATCACCTCCATCATTTGATACTGCAATACCACCATCATTACAATTAAGTATTCTAAACGGACTTCCGTTATTTTCATCAATAATTAAACCATGATGATCGGCATGCGAATAATGGTTATCTACTACATCCTTGTACCAAGAGGTCTTCTTTTCCGATGTTATCTTCTTTCCTTTCAGGATATAGCTACTAACCGAGACTTGAACATTATCCAGATTAACCGGATCCCATGTTTTTCCTTGCTTCATTACAGGTAATAATCGATACAAATTTTTTACATTAAGACCATCCATCAATCCTATCTCACCAACTTTTCCTCCTGTATAATCTGTAAAATGTATGTAAATATACTCTTTACTGTTTTCTGTAAGATCAAAAACACCATTATCATTTTCATCGATAAATGAAACATTTAGTTTAGCACCACCATCAGTTTTAGTAACTGAAAATGGAACATCCACAAGGTTCTTATATAGATATCTGTTACCATCATAAACAAAACGATGTGCTTTTTGAGTTGAGTCACCAAGAAAATTAATATTGCAGTTCCAAACAACATCAGCGTCATCATTCGCTTCAAAACCACCCCCTAAATACCTGCCTCCAAAATTCTTATAACCTATCCAGCCAGAAGTGTCTGATATAACATTATAAGCCTTAATTCCACTTCCAGTATCAATGGTTCCAATTGTTACTTTATGTATGTCTACTCCTCCTACAAATAAAATATTTGTATCGCTGGGTGATACAACTAGGGAGTTGCCATACCAACCCTGTCCACTTAGGAAATCTGTTTTAGGATCCTGAACATCCTGCTCCCAGTTATAGCCTCTATCTAACGACATATACAGGTTTGACTTTGAAGTAAGCGCATAAACAATATTTGGGTCTGATACGGCAATAGCCATCTCAATACGTCCCTCTTTTATGCTCTTTACCATAAACCAACTATCTCCGCCGTCAGTAGACTTGTATACACCAACATTATTAATTACTGCATATTGATTTAGGAAACTATCCTTTTCAAAAACAATTTGCTGAGCTCGGCCTCCGCTAAGTTTCAAATCCCAAGTGTCGCCTCCGTCTGTTGATTTAAAAATCCCACTATTGGTAGCCGCAATAACACTGTTAACATCTACAGGATTAGTAATTATCCTGTTTACAAAGAAAAAATCACTATTGTCTTTTGTCGAAAGTAACTGCTCCCATGTAGTCCCATTATCAACACTTTTAAAAATACCGGCTCCCATTACTGCATCAATACTGTAGAAGCCTTCACCGGTACCAACATAAATAACGTTTGGTTGATCCAATGATACGGTCATACATCCTGTTGCCAAATTAGGAATATCCGGAGTTAAACAATCCCAGGTACTCCCTGCATCTTCAGTTCGCCATACTCCTCCACTGACTGAACCTGCAAACCATGTATTTCCTGTCAGATCTTTAGGGTCAATAACCAACGACCGTGTTCGTCCCCCCACGTTACCGGGTCCTCTCTCTTTCCAATCAAGTTGAGCAGTGGTTGTCTTTAATTGCCCTAGCCTTTCCTTAGCTTTTTTAAATTCATCAATAAGATAGTTACCTTCGTAACTATCACCGTTTTCGCCGGTTTTTAATGATTTCAAGTATTCAGCATATTTATCCGGATTGTCGGATTTTGCATATCCCTGCTCTCGCCTGATTATTTTTTTGTTTAACGCCTCTTTTCGCAGCTCCTCAGTTAACCTGCCGTATTTATTAGTCTTAACAATTTTATTGCTATTTTCTTTGCCAACAAACAGAACATAACTTACTAAAAGTGCTAGCAGGATAATACCTGAAAATTTAACAAATCTCATACACGTATAATTAAAACGATTTAAATTACAACGCTCTTACATTTATCTCAGTCCTCTTTGCTTTCTCATTCTCCTCTTCAACCCTTGACATTACTCCGGGAACTCTTTTAATAAGAACCGTATCATTATTAATCCAGGAGACAGACCCATCCCTAACAGTCTCACTGTATATAACTTTCTTTTTTAACAAATCAACAACTACAAAGTTTATAACTGTGGGGTATCCAACTCCTCGTTCTACCTTGTTAACTATAATAGCAAATCCTCTATCCTGATTGTAGATAGTCTCAAAAGATTCTCCATTAAACTCTTTCTCAACAACAGTATTTATAAACTCATCACCTGACAAATCTATTTTTGCTTTTTTTGAAGATGAGCAACCTGCAATGATGTAAATTGTAATAATTGATAAAAAAACTATTCTCATAATTAGTAGATAAAATAATTAACCAAATCTAATAATATTTTTATTTATTAAATAATAATCGCATTAACCTGAATTATGCAAGAATCCTGCTAACACACATGTAATTGTCTTGTAATAAAACACATAATCGCATTTTGATTTT
>JALVBA010000369.1 GCA_027010905.1 Marinilabiliaceae bacterium | reverse complement strand
AAAATATTTTCCTATTGATATATGTATATTTGTTTTTAATTAGAATAAATAAAAAAAGGACGGGAAGAGTCCCGTCCTTAAAATACAATATAAAAATTGTTGATTTATCTTACCTCTACTTTAGCATAACCATAAACAGCAGCATTACCCAACTCCTCTTCTATACGAAGTAATTGGTTATACTTAGCCATACGATCGGAACGACTTAACGAACCTGTTTTAATCTGACCACTGTTAGTAGCAACGGCAATATCAGCAATTGTTGAATCTTCAGTTTCACCTGAACGGTGTGAAGTAACTGAAGTGTAACCTGCACGATGGGCCATCTCAATAGCATTCAAAGTCTCGGTAAGAGTACCAATCTGGTTAACTTTAATCAGAATTGAATTGGCAGCACCTAACTCGATTCCTTTTTTCAGGTAATCAACATTAGTTACAAAAAGATCGTCACCAACCAATTGACATTTGTCACCAAGCTCTTTGTTCAACAACACAAAACCATCCCAGTCACTCTCGTTCATTCCATCTTCAACAGAATCGATAGGATAGTTAGCAACTAAAGAGGCAAGGAATTCAACTTGCTGCTCAGCATTACGTTTAGCTGCACCTTCACCCTCAAATTTAGTATAATCGTATACCCCATCTACATAAAACTCAGAAGCAGCACAATCAAGAGCAATTGAAACATCGCCACCATCTTCTTTACGTCCGGCTTTGTAACCTGCATTTTCGATAGCTTTTATGATACTCTCTAATGCATCTTCGGTACCATCAAGAGCTGGAGCAAAACCACCTTCGTCACCAACAGCAGTACTGAGGTTACGATCGTGTAGCACCTTCTTTAGTGAATGAAATACTTCAGCACCCATACGAAGAGCCTCTCTGAAACTTTTAGCACCAACAGGGCGAATCATAAACTCCTGAAATGCGATAGGCGCATCAGAGTGTGAACCACCATTGATAATATTCATCATAGGAACAGGCAGTGTTTTAGCATTTACTCCACCAATGTAACGATATAAAGGTAGACCAAGATACTCGGAAGCAGCTTTAGCAGCAGCAAGTGAAACACCAAGAATAGCATTAGCACCTAACTTGCTTTTTGTAGGAGTTCCATCGAGAGCAAGCATTTTATTGTCAATACCCACCTGATCCATAGTACTCATACCTACTACCTCAGGTCCTATAACATCATTAACATTTGCTACAGCCTTAAGAACACCTTTTCCTAAGTATCTTTTTTTATCTCCATCTCTCAATTCAAGAGCTTCGTTTTCGCCGGTAGATGCCCCTGAAGGCACAGCAGCGCGACCAACAAAACCACTTTCAAGTGTAACTTCTACTTCGATAGTAGGATTTCCGCGTGAGTCTAAGATTTCACGTGCGTGAACATTTGCAATTTGTCCCATAATAATTCTATTTTAATTGTTATTCTATTTTTCAAAAAAAAAAGGATACAACCAAATGGAAATATCCTACTGTATATCAAGTAGTAAATAGCAGCACTAGTTTTGAACCATCAACCACTATTACTTTTAACCTACTCCTTAGAGTCTGTCTTTGTTTCATTTTCTTTAGCTGGAGCCTTGGCTGTGTTATCAGCATCAGCCTTTGCTTCAGGTGCTTCAGTAGCTGTTTCAACGTCAGCTTTTACTTCAGGTACTTCAGCAGCAGTCTCCTCAACAGCAGTTGTTGTTTCGGCAACCGGAGCAGCAGTAACTGTTTCAGTAGTTTTCTTACGTCGACCTCTACGAGTAGTTTTCTTCTTAGTTGATTCTGATTTAGAAGCACTAAGCATATTCTCGTTGTAGTCAACCAACTCGATGTAACACATCTCTGCGTTATCACCCAAACGATTTCCCAACTTCAGAATACGAGTATAACCACCTGGTCTGGCAGCAACTTTTTCAGCTATTTCAGTAAATAACTCTTTAACAGCTTCCTTGTTCTGAAGGTAGCTGAACACAACACGTTGCGCATGAGTTTTTTCTCCTACTGTACTTAAGCCCTTTGTTTTTGTAATTAACGGCTCAATATAGATACGTAAAGCTTTTGCCTTTGCAACAGTAGTTTTAATACGCTTATGCACCAAAAGTGAACATGCCATATTTGACAGCATAGCTTTACGGTGCGATGCAGTTCTTCCTAAATGATTAAATTTCTTATTATGTCTCATCGCGATTATTCCTTTTCAAGTTTATACTTTGAAGTCTCCATGCCGAAAGTAAGACTCATTCCTTCCAACAAATCATCCAGCTCAGTAAGTGACTTCTTACCAAAATTACGAAACTTAAGAAGATCGTTACGGTTATATGTAACCAACTCTCCTAAAGTGTCTACATCAGCAGCTTTTAAACAGTTGAGTGCTCTGACTGAAAGATCCATGTCAACTAATTTGGTTTTCAGCACCTGACGCATATGAAGAACTTCTTCATCAAACTCTTCATTACCAAACTTCTCTTCCGAATCCAATGCAATCTTCTCATCAGAAAATAACATGAAGTGATGAATCAATATCTTAGCTGATTCTTTTAATGCTTCTTTCGGATGAATTGATCCGTCAGTTGTGATTTCGAACAATAACTTTTCGTAGTCAGTCTTCTGCTCTACCCTGAAATTCTCAATAGAATATTTCACATTTACTATCGGAGTGAAAATTGAATCAATTGCAATCACACCAAATTCAGCATCTGTAATTTTATTCTCTTCTGAAGGAACATAACCACGACCCTTATTAATCGTAATTACCATTTGAAAATCAACTTCAGGATTCATTCTGGCAATAATCCACTCTGGATTCAAAACTTCAAATCCACTCATGAATTGATTTAAATCACCAGCAGTGAGTGTCTCTTTACCTGAAACATTAATAGTAACTTTTTCATCATCAACATCTTCAACAATACGCTTGAAACGCACCTGCTTAAGGTTTAGGATGATATTAGTAACATCATCAATTACGCCCGTAACTGTTGAAAACTCATGGTCAACACCTTCAATTTTAACAGTAGTAATTGCATATCCTTCAAGTGAGGATAACAAAATCCTTCTTAAGGCATTTCCAACAGTAATACCATATCCTGGCTCCAGCGGACGAAATTCAAAACGGCCGAATTTCTCGTCGGCCTCCAGCATGATAACTTTTTCGGGTTTTTGGAATGCTAATATTGCCATAAAAATAGATTATTTAGAATACAATTCAACGATCAGTTGTTCTTTGATATTTTCAGGTATATCTGACCTGTCAGGTACATTCATAAATTTCCCTGTGTAAGAATCGCTATCCCACTCTAACCATGGAAACTGATGAACACTGCTATTAGATAACGAATCAGCAATAATCTCGAGAGATTTAGATTTTTCCCTAACGCCAATTAACTGGCCGGGTTTAACCTGATACGAAGGTATATTAACTATACTTTCATTAACAATTACATGACGATGAGATACCAACTGACGGGCAGCAGCTCTTGTAGGAGCCATACCTAAGCGGTAAACAACATTATCTAATCTCGACTCTAATAAGCCAAGTAAAACTTCACCCGTTATACCTTTATGGCGTGAAGCCTTTTTGAACAGGTTACTAAACTGCTTTTCCAAAATACCATAGGTATATTTGGCTTTTTGCTTCTCTTTTAACTGAACACCGTATTCACTTGTCTTCCTTCTACGGTTATTTCCGTGTTGTCCCGGAGGATAATTCTTTCTTTCGAAATTCTTATCGGGACCATAAATCGCCTCACCGAATTTCCGGGCAATCTTTGTTTTTGGACCAATATATCTAGCCATTCTTCTAAATTTTTGATTTTATTTTTTTGATTTTAAACAATGAATATGGCAGCCTAAGATTATAAAGAGGACGGTCTTAATTATATAACCTATCATTTTCAAAATTTAAAACCAAGAACTTATGGTTAACAACTAGTGATTAAACTCTTCTTCTCTTTGGCGGACGACATCCGTTATGAGGCAACGGAGTTACATCCACAATTTCTGTAACTTCAATACCATTAGCATGAATTGTACGCATGGCTGATTCACGACCATTACCCGGCCCTTTAACATACACCTTTACTTTACGTAAACCTAGATCATAAGCTATTTTTGAACAATCAGTGGCAGCCATCTGAGCTGCATAAGGAGTGTTTTTCTTTGATCCTCTAAATCCCATTTTACCTGCACTAGACCAAGAAATTACTTGTCCGTTGGAATTTGTAAGTGTTACGATGATGTTGTTAAAAGAGCTATGGATATGAGCCTGTCCCTGTGCCTCTACTTTAACTACTCTCTTTTTGTGAGATCCCGACTTTTTTGACATAGTTCAATTATTATTTAGTTGCTATCTTTTTGTTAGCAACGGTTTTTCTTTTACCTTTTCTTGTTCTGGCATTGTTTTTTGTTGATTGTCCGCGTAGTGGTAAACCATTACGGTGACGGATGCCACGGTAACAACCGATATCCATTAATCTTTTAATGTTAAGTTGAACTTCTGAACGTAATTCACCTTCTATTTTGTAGTTGTTTGATATCATCTCACGAATAGCGGTAATCTCTGTATCGTTCCATTCAGTTACCTTAACATTTGGGTCAACTTTAACTTCCAGAAGAATTTTCTTTGCTCTGCTTCTTCCAATCCCGAAAATGTATGTTAAAGCTATTTCTCCTCTCTTATTTGAGGGTATGTCAACTCCAGCAATTCTAGCCATAATTATATTATTTTTTTATCCTTGACGTTGTTTAAACTTTGGATTCTTTTTATTTATAACGTATAATCGTCCTTTACGCTTTACGATTTTGCAATCTTCGCTACGCTTTTTTATTGATGCTCTTACTTTCATAACTCTTACTTATTTGTATCTGTATGTTATTCTTCCTTTAGTTAAATCGTATGGAGACATTTCAACTTTCACACGGTCACCGGGTAGTATACGTATGTAGTGCATGCGCATCTTTCCGCTGATGTGAGCAGTGATAACATGCCCGTTTTCCAACTCAACACGAAACATTGCATTTGACAATGCTTCGATGATTGTACCGTCTTGTTCTATTGAGGGTTGCTTAGCCATAATCCTAACTTTTTATTTTTCAGACTGCAAAGATAATACTTCTTCAACAAATTTAAAACTTGAAAGTATATCTGCCTTATCTTTTCTTATCGCAATAGTATGTTCAAAGTGTGCAGATACTTTTTTGTCAACAGTTCTGATAGTCCAGCCATCTTTCTCCTGCAAAATCTGCCTTTTTCCCATATTTATCATCGGCTCTATGGCGATAACCATACCACTTTTCAGTTTAATTCCATTCCCTCTTCTTCCATAATTAGGAACTTCAGGGGCTTCGTGAAGATTTTTACCAATACCATGACCAACCATCTCTCTAACTACAGAGTAACCTTTCGATTCAACATGATTTTGAACAGCAAATCCAATATCACCAAGTCTTTTGCCTGCAACAGCATTTTCAATGCCTTTGTACAGCGACTCTCTGGTAGCAACTAAAAGTGCCTTAACTTCAGGCTTCACTTCGCCAACACAAAATGTATATGCCGAGTCTCCAAAATATCCATTCAACAGTGATCCGCAATCTACCGACACAACATCACCCTCTATTAACGGTTTTTTATTTGGAATTCCATGTACCACCTGTTCGTTAACAGAAGTACACAAAGTGTTCGGAAATCCGTGATAGTTCAAAAATCCCGGAACACCTTTATTGTCCCTAATATAGGTTTCTGCAATTTCATCAAGCTCTAACGTAGTAATACCGGGCTTAATATGTTTAGCCACCTCACCAAGAGTACGTGCAACCATAAGGTTACTCTCTCTCATCAACTCTATCTCTTCGTCAGTCTTTAAATAAATCATTATCTCTATGCAATGGTATTAATACATTGCTGCAGCACCACCTCCGGTACGTCCTTTTATTCTACCTGATTTCATCAGTCCGTCATAGTGTCTCATCAACAGATGACTCTCTATCTGTTGCAGAGTGTCAAGGATAACTCCAACAAGAATCAAAAGAGAAGTACCACCGTAGAAATAGGCAAACGAACGTTCAACACCGGCCATCATTGCAAATGCAGGCATAATAGCTACAAAAGCAAGAAATATAGATCCTGGCAGTGTGATTCTGGACATAACAGTATCTAGATAATCAACAGTTTTTCTACCTGGTTTAACACCCGGTATAAAACCACCATTACGTTTCATATCTTCAGCCATCTGTGTTGGATTTATGGTAATAGCAGTATAAAAATATGTAAATGCTACAATCATCAATCCATATACAAAATTATACCAAAAACCTGTAATGTCAGCAAAAACAGCAGCAAAGCCTGTTGCCGATTCACTGTTTACAAATCCTGCTACCGTAATAGGAACAAACATAATTGCCTGAGCAAAGATGATAGGCATAACACCTGCGGCATTAACCTTCAGTGGGATATACTGACGTACACCACCATACTGTTTATTTCCAACAATTCGTTTAGCATATTGAACTGGAATACGTCGTGTTCCTTGTACAAGCAGAATAGTACCTACAAAAACGAAAAACAGAACAACAAGTTCTATTAGTAACATAACCAAACCACCTCCACCGGCAGTAGCTTCCAAGCGGGAAACTAATTCGGCAAAGAAAGCCTGAGGCAATCGTGCGATAATACCAATCATAATGATAAGTGATATACCGTTTCCAATACCTTTATCAGTAATACGCTCACCAATCCACATAACAAACATAGTACCTGCAGTAAGAATAATTGTACTGGTAATATTAAATGACCAGCCTGTTTCAATTATTGCTTCACCTGCCTGGTTTGCAAGGTTTGCAAGATATCCCGGAGCCTGAACAACGAGGATTATAACTGTGAGATAGCGGGTAATTTGGTTTATCTTACGTCGACCACTCTCTCCTTCTCGTTGTAATTTTTGGAAATAGGGAATAGCCATACCCAACAACTGAATTACAATAGATGCTGAGATATACGGCATAATTCCTAATGCAAAAATAGATGCATTAGAGAAGGCACCTCCGGAAAACATATCAAGCAGTCCCATTACGCCTTCGCGTGTTTGGTTACTTAAGCCTGCAAGTTTGGCAGGATCAATACCGGGCAACACAACGAATGAGCCCAACCTGTATACTAATAAGAATCCCAGAGTTGTTAATAGACGAGATTTTAAATCCTCTATTTTCCAGATATTTCGGATAGTTTCGACTAGTTTCATCAAATTACAATTTAACAACGGTTCCCTGAGATGCTTCAATAGCTTCTACAGCACTTTTAGAAAAAGCATGTGCCTTAACTTCCAATTTAGAAGTTAAAGTTCCATTACCTAATATTTTAACTCTGTCGTTTTTTCCTGCCATACCGGCATCAATTAAAAACTCAGGGTCAATAACAGTAACATCACTTTTATCTGCCAGTACTTGCAGCACCTCAATATTAATAGCTCTGTACTCTACTCTATTTATATTTTTAAATCCAAATTTAGGAACTCTACGCTGCAAAGGCATCTGACCTCCTTCGAAACCAAATTTGCGTGAGTAACCCGATCTGGATTTGGCACCTTTATGTCCACGTGTGGAAGTGCCACCTCTACCGGTACCCTGACCACGTCCAATTCTCTTATCGGATTTAATAGATCCTTTTGCCGGTTTTAAATTACTTAAGTCCATATCTTTATATTAGCACTTATTCGTTCAACTAAATTATTTCTCAACAGTAACAAGGTGTTCAACTTTTCTGATCATTCCTAAAATAGCAGGAGTATCTTCATGTTCAACAGTTTGTTGCATTTTTCTTAATCCTAAAGCAGCAAGAGTTCTTTTCTGACGCTCAGGAGCACCAATCTTACTTTTAGTTTGTTTTATCTTTATCTTAGCCATCGTATTTTGTATTAACCGTTAAACACTTTATCCAAGGTAACACCTCTATGCTGAGCAACAGTACGTGCATCGCGCAACTCCATTAAAGCTTCAATAGTAGCTTTTACCAGATTGTGAGGATTAGATGATCCTTTTGATTTTGCCAATACATCAGTTACACCAACACTTTCAAGCACATGTCTCATAGCACCACCGGCCTTAACTCCTGTACCATGCGATGCAGGCTTAAGAAAAACTCTGGCACCACCATAGTGTGCTAATTGTTCGTGAGGTATAGTTCCTTTTAATATAGGTACATTAACCAAATTCTTTTTAGCAGCTTCAACACCTTTAGCGATAGCTGTAGTAACCTCACCGGCTTTACCGAGTCCCCATCCTACAACACCGTTCTCATTCCCCACTACAACAATGGCAGAAAAACTGAAGGTTCTACCACCTTTAGTTACTTTAGTTACCCTGTTTATGGCAACTAAGCGATCTTTCAGATCGAGATCATTATTACTTTTTACTTTTTTACTCTTATCCATAGTTGTTTAGAATTTAAGCCCGGCTTTTCTAGCGGCGTCGGCCAATTGTTTAACTCTACCATGATACAAATATCCGTTACGATCGAACACAACAGTTTTTATTCCGGCACTAACTGCCTTCTCACCAATAAGCTTACCAACTTTAGCAGCCTGTTCCGATTTACTTACCTTCTCACCAGCAGCATCCTTAGAGATTGACGAAGCAGATATCAATGTTTTATTGCTAATGTCGTCTACAAGTTGTGCATAAATTTGCTTATTACTCCTGAATATAGTCATTCGTGGGCGCTCAGCGGTTCCGTTAATATGCTTACGGATCCGTCTTTTAATTTTATTTCTTCTATCTATTTTCGAAAAAGCCATAACTCCTTAATTATAAATATTAAACTTTAGCAGACTTACCGGCCTTACGACGAACCTCTTCACCTTTAAAGCGAACACCTTTACCTTTGTAAGGTTCAACTTTACGTAGTGAACGAATTTTCGCACAAACCTGTCCAATTAACTGTTTGTCTATTGATTCCAGAGTAATGATTGGATTACTTTTTCTATCAGTAACAGCTTCTACTTTTATTTCAGCAGGTAGCATCAGATGAATGGGATGTGAATATCCCAATGCAAGCTCTAGCAACTGACCTTTGGAAGTTGCTCTAAAACCAACCCCTACCAATTCAAGTTCTTTTTTATATCCCTGAGATACTCCAATCACCATATTGTTCAACAGTGAGCGAAATAATCCATGATATGATTTATCCTGCTTACTCTCTGAAGCTCTGGATAATTTAATAGTACCATCTTCAACCTTAACGGTAATACTTGCTTTAATCTCCTGTTTAAGTTCTCCTTTAGCTCCCTTAACAGTAACCACGTTATCTTTAACAGTTACAGTTACACCTGAGGGAATACTAATCAATGCGTTTCCTATCCTTGACATAATATAATTCCTCCCTCAATTAATAAACGTAACATAAAACTTCACCTCCAATATTCTTTGTGCCGGCCTCTTTTTCGGTCATAACACCTTTTGAAGTGGAAAGAATTGCAATACCAAGCCCGTTGAGGACACGTGGCAAATCTTTGTGACCTACATACTTACGTAAACCGGGACTACTGACTCTTTTGAGGTTTTTGATTGCCGGATGTTTGGACACCGAATCATACTTTAGGGCGATCTTAATCACTCCCTGTTTGTCATCATCCATGAATTTGTAATTCAAGATGTAACCTTTGTTGAAAAGGATCTTAGTCATCTCCCTTTTCAAATTCGAAGCAGGAATCTCTACGACTTTGTGTCCTGCCTGAATTGCATTCCTGATACGTGTCAGGAAATCCGCTACTGGATCTGTCATTTTTCTTAAGTTTAAATTGATTCCGAAATGCCGGAACAATATTTAACACTCCTTTTAATTGTTATTGAATATTGAAAGTCAATACTCAATCGTTACCAACTTGCCTTTTTAACACCTGGTATTAATCCGGCTGATGCCATTTCGCGGAACGTAATCCTTGAAACGCCAAACTGTCTCATATATCCTTTTGGACGACCTGTTAGTTTGCATCTGTTGTGCATACGAACAGGTGAAGAGTTTTTAGGAAGCTTCTGCAACCCGATATAGTCTCCTTCTTCTTTCAGTTTAGCTCTTTTAGCAGCATACTTGGCAACAAGCTTAGCCCTTTTTACCTCGCGGGCTTTCATAGATTCTTTAGCCATAAATTAGCTCTTTTTTATGTTCTTAAACGGTAAACCAAATTCTTTTAACAGGGCGTAAGCCTCTTCATCTGTTTTTCCCGAGGTGACAAAGGTAATATTCATACCCGTTATTTTACTAACATTGTCAATATTAATTTCGGGAAAGATGATTTGTTCCTCAATACCAAGGGTATAGTTACCATGTCCGTCAAGTTTACTGCTGATTCCTTTAAAGTCGCGAATACGTGGTAAAGCCACGCGAATCAAACGCTCCAGAAATTCATACATTTTCTTTCCACGTAAAGTTACCATAACGCCGATAGGCATTTTCTTACGCAGCTTAAAGTTTGACACATCCTTCTTCGAAAGACGTGAAATAGCTTTCTGACCTGTAATGGTAGTCATCTCTTCAATTGCTTTGTCAATAATTTTCTTGTCTGCAACTGCAGAACCAAGTCCCTGATTGAGAACAATTTTTTCCAAGGTAGGTGCCTGCATTACACTTGTGTAACCAAATTGTTTTACCAAATTCGGCACAATATCTTCCTTGTATTGGTCTTTTATTGTTTTTGTATCACTCATTACTTAATCTCCTCTCCTGATTTTTTTGCGAAACGTACTAATTTCCCATTGTCACCAATCCGTCGGCCTATGCGGGAAGCTTTACCCGTTGAAGGATCTTTCACATTCAAGTTGGAGATGTGGATAGGAGATTCCTTTTTTACAATACCCCCCTGAGGGTTCTCTGCATTAGGTTTGGTGTGTTTACTCACCATGTTAATTCCTTCCACAATGGCCCGATTTTTATCAGGAAATACTTGAAGGACTTTACCCTCTTTGCCCATATTGACACCGGTATTCACAATAACGGTATCGCCTTTTTTAATATGTAATTTTGCCATTGTTCTAAAATGTTTAATATTAAAGTACCTCAGGTGCTAAAGAAACTATCTTCATAAAATTTTCCCTGAGTTCACGAGCTACAGGACCAAAAATACGGGTTCCTCTAATTTCCCCTGCGTCGTTGATTAATACGCATGCATTTTCATCAAAACGAATGTAAGAGCCATCGGCGCGTCTTACCTCTTTTTTAGTTCTAACAACAACTGCTCTGCTTACTGTACCCTTTTTCACTTCACTTCCAGGCATAGCATTTTTAACAGTTACTACAATCTTGTCGCCAATACTTGCATATCGTCTTCCTGTACCTCCCAGTACACGAATACACATGGCCTCTTTGGCTCCGCTATTATCGGCTACTCCTAATCTTGTTTCTTGTTGTATCATGATTACTTAGCTCTTTCTATTACTTCAACTAATCTCCACCTCTTTGTTTTACTCAAAGGACGCGTTTCCATTATGCGAACTGTATCCCCTTCGTTACAGGTGTTCTCTTTATCTTCGGCATGAAATTTTTTGGTTTTCTTCACGAATTTCCCATATACAGGGTGTTTTTCACGAATCTCAACTGCAACAACAACGGTTTTTTCCATTTTGTTACTAACCACGATGCCGGTTCTCTCTTTTCTAAGATTTCTTGTCTCCATCGCCTATTATTATTTTTGTAATTGCTTTTGACGCAAAATTGTCTTTAAGCGTGCAATGTTTCTACGGGCATGTCTTATTTTCACAGGATTGTCCAGTGGCGAAACACTATGATTCAATTCCAACTGTTGAAGATGAGTTTTTTCATTTTCAATCTTCTCCTCAATATCGCCGATAGTCATTTCATTTATTTCTGATGTTTTCATCCTTATGATTTTGTATTTTCAACATAATCCCTTCTAACAACAAATTTAGTAGTAACAGGCAACTTTTGGGCTGCAAGCCTCAATGCCTCTTTAGCTACATCATAGGGTACTCCATCGCATTCAATAATTATTCTGCCTGGAGTAACGGGAGCAACGAATCCTTCGGGGCTACCTTTTCCTTTACCCATACGAACCTCTGCAGGTTTTTTGGTAATTGGTTTGTCCGGAAAGACTCTAATCCAAATCTGTCCCTGACGCTGCATGTAACGAGTAACCGCTACCCTTGCAGCTTCAAGCTGACGACTGGTAAGCCACTTACTTTGTAAGGTTTTTATTCCAAAAGACCCGAATGCCAGTTCACTACCTCTCTGGGCATTCCCTTTCATTCTGCCTTTTTGCCTTCTTCTGTATTTTACTTTTTTTGGTTGTAACATTTTTCCTAATCAATTAAAGATTACCGGGTAACTACTTTCTTCTGCGATGTCCGCCTTTATGTTGGTGACGGCCTCCGCCATGGTCTTTAGTTCCGAAATTAGGTGAAAAGTCTTTTTTACCATACACTTCACCTTTACATATCCAAACCTTAATACCAATAAGCCCCATTTTGGTTAAAGCCTCAATCTTTGCATAATCGATATCGGCACGGAAAGTATGCAGTGGGGTACGCCCCTCTTTATACATTTCGCTGCGAGCCATTTCGGCACCGTTTAATCGACCGGATATCTGCACTTTAATACCTTCGGCACCCATACGCATTGTTGATGCAATAGCCATCTTAATTGCACGGCGGTAGGCTATACGGCCTTCAACCTGACGTGCGATGTTATTGCCAACAATAATGGCGTCTAATTCAGGTCTTTTAATTTCGAAGATATTTATCTGAACCTCTTTATCGGTTAACTTTTTCAACTCCTCTTTCAGTTTATCAACTTCAGATCCACCTTTTCCGATAATAATACCCGGACGAGCGGTGAATACTGTTATTGTAATCAACTTAAGAGTTCTCTCAATAATAATACGTGAGATGCTGGCTTTAGCTAAACGAGCATTAAGATACTCTCGAATTTTTGCATCTTCAAGCAACTTATCACCGTAATTTTTCCCTCCAAACCAGTTAGAGTCCCAACCTCTGGTTATTCCTAGTCTGTTACTAATAGGATTTACTTTTTGTCCCATGCTCGTTAATTATTTTCTTGAATTTCTTCGTTAGACACTTTGCTATCAACATAAAGAGTCACATGATTGGATCTCTTTTTGATGCGGTGAGCCCTTCCCTGAGGAGCGGGACGCAACCTTTTCAATACACGTGCTGAGTCAACAAAGATCTCACTCACATATAAATTTGCATCTTCCAAACGAACACCTTCGTTCTTGTCTTTCCAATTTGCGATAGCAGACATAAGCAACTTTTCAACCCTTCTTGAAGCCTCCTTAGAGGAGAATTTAAGGACATCAAGCGCCTGATTGACCTCCATACCCCGAATTAAATCAGCGACGAGTCGCATCTTACGGGGGGAAGTTGGTACGTTCCGAAGCACAGCAAAAAACTGTTGTTTTTTGGCTTCTTTTATTTTCTCAGCTCTTAATCGTTTTCTTGCACCCATTGTTTTCTTTTTAAATATAGTTTAAAACTGCCAGACGATTACCTTTTCCTATTACCGCCATGCCCACGGAAGGTGCGTGTGGGAGCAAATTCGCCTAACTTGTGCCCTACCATGTTTTCAGTAATATAAACCGGAATAAACTTGTTACCGTTATTAACAGCAACTGTATGACCTACAAAGTCCGGTGAAATCATGGAAGCCCTGGCCCAAGTTTTAATAACTGTTTTCTTTCCAGAATCATTCATTCCCAGAACTTTTCTTTCTAACTTATAGTCTATATATGGACCTTTTTTTAATGATCTACTCATAATCTGTATTAAATTAACCGGTTATTTTTTTCTTTTTTCAAGAATGTACTTTGACGACCCTTTTTTAGGATGTCTGGTCTTATAACCTTTAGCAAGTACACCGTTACGTGATCGAGGATGACCTCCTGAAGAGCGACCTTCACCACCACCCATAGGGTGATCAACAGGATTCATAACAACACCACGAACCCGAGGACGACGGCCTAACCATCGTGACCTACCAGCTTTACCGGATCTTTCAAGACCATGGTCTGAGTTCCCAATAGCACCAACAGTGGCGCGGCAGGTAGTCAGAATCATTCTTGTTTCACCGGATGGTAATTTAACAACAGCATACTTCCCATCACGAGCAGTTAGCTGGGCAAAAGTTCCGGCACTCCTAGCCATTATTCCACCCTGTCCCGGGCGCAATTCAATGTTATGAATAATTGTACCTAAAGGAATATTAGCAAGAGGCAAGCTGTTACCAATCTCCGGTGCAACCCCCGAACCAGATTGGACTTCCTGTCCTACGTTTAATCCATTCGGTGCAAGAATATACCGTTTCTCACCATCAGCGTAAATAAGTAATGCTATACGTGCGCTCCTGTTAGGGTCGTACTGTATAGAATCAACTGTAGAAATAACACCATCTTTATTACGCTTAAAATCAATTACCCTGTATCTCTTTTTGTGACCACCTCCGATGTAACGCATGGTCATACGACCTGTATTGTTACGTCCACCAGATTTTTTCAACGGTCTCAATAAGGATTTCTCTGGAGCACTTGAGGTAATTGTATCAAATGCACCAATAACTTTGTGTCTCTGCCCCGGTGTAGTGGGCTTTAATTTTCTTACTGCCATTATCTAACTTTATATATTGCTATAAAAATCAATATTCTCTCCTTCGGCTAATGTAACAATAGCTTTTTTATAGGAGTTTGTTCTTCCTGTAATAACACCACTTTTAGTATATCTTGATTTTGTTTTACCACCATATACCATAGTGTTAACAGAAGTTACAGTTACACTGTACATCTCTTCAACAGCACTTTTGATCTGAAGCTTGTTAGCTCTCTTATCAACTACGAATCCAAAACGGTTGAGTTTTTCTCCTAACTCAGTCATTTTTTCAGTTACTATAGGCTTAATTATTATTTTCATATCTAAACTCCTTAACCATTTAATAATTGACCTAACTCCTCTATTGAACTCTCAAACAGCACAAGCGATTTTGCCTTTAATATTGCATAAGTGTTAAGTTCTGATAGAACCATAACCTCTGACTTAGGCACATTGCGTGATGACAGATATACATTCTTATCAAGCTCTTTCAGCACCATTAACGATCTTTTATCGTCAACTTTAAGGTTTTTGCGGATAGCTGCAAACTCTTTTGTTTTAGGTGCATCAAAACTAAAATCTTCCACAATAATTATAGCTTGCTCTTTAAGTTTATAAGCGAAAGCCGATTTACGGGCTAATCGTTTAAGTTTTTTATTTAGTTTGAAACTATAATTGCGCGGACGTGGTCCAAAAGCACGACCACCACCTCTGAATACAGGAGACTTAATGCTACCTGCACGAGCAGTACCCGTTCCTTTTTGCTTCTTAATCTTCCTTGTACTTCCGGTTATTTCAGCTCTCTCTTTCGACTTATGCGTACCCTGACGCTGATTTGCGAGATACTGCTTCACATCCAGATAAATGGCATGATCGTTAGGCTCAACACTAAAAATTGAATCTGACAACTCAACTTTTCTATTGGTATCCTCTCCCTTTATATTAACAACGTTCAATTCCATTACTTCTCAATAATTAAGTATGAATTTCTGGCTCCCGGTACTGATCCCTTAATTAAAAGAAGATTGTTTTCGGGGATTACCTTTAACACTCTCAAGTTTTGTATTGTGACTCTTTCGTCACCCATGTGTCCGGCCATACGCATACCTTTAAATACCCTTGACGGGTATGAAGATGCTCCGATGGACCCAGGAGCCCTTAATCTATTATGCTGTCCGTGCGTCGCGTCCCCTACACCTTTAAAGTTGTACCGTTTAACAACTCCCTGAAAACCTTTTCCTTTCGAAAGACCTGTAACATCAACAAAAATTCCTTCTTCGAACAGATCAGCAACAGAGAGAGTGTCCCCGGCTTTAAGTTCTTTTGCAAATTTGTCAAATTCAACAAGTTTTCTTTTGGGAGAAGTGCCGGCCTTATTAAAGTGCCCTTTGAGGGGCTTGGTAGTACTTTTCTCTCTTTTTTCATCGAACGCCAGCTGTACAGCTTCATAGCCATCGTTATCTACAGATTTAACCTGAGTAACGACGCAAGGGCCAGCTTCGATAACAGTGCATGGAACATTTTTTCCATCGGCACTGAAAACGGAAGTCATTCCGATTTTTTTTCCAATTAATCCTGGCATTGCTTTTTGCTTTTACTGGTTTATTAAACTTTTATTTCTACTTCTACACCACTTGGCAACTCTAATTTCATCAAAGCGTCAATTGTTTTTGCAGTTGAACTGTAAATATCAATCAACCTTTTGTAAGATGATAACTCGAACTGCTCGCGTGATTTCTTATTCACGAAAGTGGAGCGTAATACAGTAAAAATACGCTTGTGTGTTGGTAACGGAATAGGACCACTAACAACAGCTCCTGTACTTTTTACTGTTTTTACAATCTTCTCGGCTGATTTATCAACCAAATTGTGATCGTAAGATTTTAATTTTATTCTAATTTTTTGACCCATAACTGAGAACTAATTCTTATAATAAATCAATATTTCCTTTTGCTTCTTTAACTACTTCCATTGCGATCTGCTTTGGCACTTCTTTAAAATTGAGAAACTCCATTGATGAAGTTGCACGACCCGATGATACTGTACGTAATACAGTAACATAACCAAACATTTCGGAGAGTGGTACTTTAGCTTTTATAACGCGAGCACCGGCTTTAGATTCCATTCCTTCAACCTGACCACGACGTTTATTTAAATCACCAATAATATCTCCCATATAATCTTCAGGTGTAACAACCTCAACTCTCATGATTGGCTCCAGCAATACAGGAGAAGCTTTTCTACAAGCCTCCTTGAATGCCTGGCGAGCACAAATCTCAAACGACAACTGATCTGAATCCACAGGGTGGAACGAACCATCAAATAGGGTAACTTTAAGGTCTTCCACCTCATATCCTGCCAGCACTCCGTTTTTCATAGCCTGAAGGAATCCTTTCTCAACAGATGGAATAAACTCTTTCGGAATATTGCCGCCTTTAACTTTATCGATAAACTGCAATCCGTTTTCACCCTCATCTACAGGACCCATTTTAAACTGAATGTCAGCAAATTTACCACGACCACCAGACTGCTTTTTGAACACTTCACGAAGCTCAACTTCACCGGTGATTGTCTCCTTGTAATTAACCTGAGGACGACCTTGATTACACTCAACGCTAAACTCACGCTTCAACCTGTCAACAATAATCTCAAGATGAAGCTCACCCATTCCACTAATAACAGTCTGACCACTATCTTCGTCAGTCTTAACTTTGAATGTAGGATCTTCTTCAGAAAGTTTTGCAAGTGCAACTCCCAGTTTGTCCATGTCTTTCTGGCTTTTTGGCTCTACTGCAACACCGATAACGGGATCAGGAAAGTCGATAGATTCCAGAATAATGGGATTCTTCTCATCACACAACGTGTCACCAGTATGTATATTCTTAAACCCAACGGCAGCACCAATATCTCCGGCAGCTAACACATCACGAGGTAACTGCTTATTTGATTTCATCTGATATATACGGGCAATTCTCTCTTTTTTGCCGCTACGGCTATTTTTAACGTAAGAGCCCGAATCAATCTTACCTGAATATACGCGCATAAATGCCAGACGGCCAACAAAAGGATCGGTAGCAATTTTGAATGCCAGAGCAGCCATAGGCTCGCTCTCATCAGGCTTTCTTGTTACAGTTTTACCGGTATCAGGATTTATTCCTTCAATAGCAGCAACATCCATCGGACTAGGTAAAAATGCAATAACAGCATCTAACAGTCGCTGAACACCTTTATTTTTAAATGCCGAACCACAAAGCATTGGAGTGATAGTTTGAGCAATAGTTGCTTTACGTATTACCTCAATCATCTCCTCTTTGGTAATTGACTCAGGATCCTCGAAATAACGCTCCATTAGGGCATCATCGTGTTCTGCTACAGCTTCAACAAGTTTTCCTCTCCACTCTTCAGCCTCCTCTTTCAAGTCATCAGGAATATCCTGCAACTCGTAACGGGCTCCAAGTTTTTCATCATCAAACCAAACAACGGCTTTATTCTCAATAAGGTCAATTACACCCTTGAAGGTCTCTTCAGCTCCGATAGGAATCTGGAGTGGTACCGGGTTAGCTCCCAATACTTCTCTTACCTGAGAAACAACCTCAAAAAAGTTTGCTCCCGAACGATCCATTTTATTAACAAAACCGATACGTGGAACCTTATATTTATTTGCCTGACGCCATACTGTTTCTGATTGTGGCTCAACACCACCAACAGCACAAAATAGGGCAACAGCACCATCAAGCACACGCAGTGAACGCTCTACCTCAACGGTAAAGTCAACGTGACCCGGGGTGTCAATTATATTTACTTTATAACTCTCGTCATTGTAATTCCAGTTAGTAGTAACAGCGGCTGAGGTGATAGTAATACCTCTCTCCTGCTCCTGCTCCATCCAGTCCATTGTAGCAGCCCCATCGTGCACCTCTCCAATTTTATGGGTGATTCCGGTGTAGAACAGCACACGCTCGGTAGTAGTAGTTTTACCGGCATCAATGTGCGCCATAATCCCAATGTTACGGGTATATTTTAAATCTTTTTTTGCCATTTCTTATAGTAAATTAAAATCTGAAGTGAGCAAAAGCACGGTTCGCCTCTGCCATCTTGTGCATATCCTCTTTCTTCTTAAAAGCACCACCCTCTAAACTATATGCAGCAACAATTTCAGCTGATAATTTTTCTGCCATCGATCGGCCACTTCTCTTGCGGGCAAACAGAATAAGGTTTTTCATACTGATAGATGCTTTTCTGTCAGGTCTGATTTCTGTAGGTACCTGAAATGTAGCACCACCTACGCGACGACTCTTAACCTCCACAGCGGGAGTAATATTTTCGAGTGCTTTTTTGAAAATCTCAAGGGCAGATTTACCCTCTTTTTCAGACTTATCAGCCATACGATCGAAAGCATCGTATATGATATTGTATGCGGTTGACTTCTTTCCGTCAACCATAAGATTGTTTACAAATTGTGTTACCAAGGTATCACCGAACTTGGGATCCGGTAATAAGATTCGCTTCTTTGGTTTACTCTTCCTCATTGGTTTTTTTGTTTATCAGTTCTGTTGTATTGCTTGTCATTTGGAGTCTTCAACGGCGTAAGCCATTTACTCAACCAATTAACACCCTAACAAACCAAAACGTAAATTAATAATTACTTTTTAGGACGTTTAGTTCCATATTTAGAACGTCTTTGTGAGCGTCCCTCCACTCCTGATGCATCAAGAGCACCACGTACCAAGTGATATCTTACTCCCGGCAGGTCTTTAACCCTTCCGCCACGAACCAGAACGATTGAGTGTTCCTGTAGGTTGTGTCCTTCTCCCGGAATGTAAGCATTCACCTCTTTTCCATTTGTTAAGCGAACCCTTGCAACTTTACGCATTGCTGAATTCGGTTTCTTAGGTGTAGTTGTATACACCCTTACGCAAACACCTCGCCTTTGTGGGCATGAGTCTAAAGCAGGTGACTTACTCTTGTCTACCAGCTTTTTACGTCCTTTGCGAACTAATTGTTGAATTGTTGGCATAATTAAATCTAACTATTCTATTTAATATAAATTACTTCTTTTCCATCAAAATGGCCTGCAAAGGTAGTATTTTCCCTTTAAAAACCATACGGTTCCAAATCATTTTCACACTCTTCGCACAAAAACGAGCCGCAAAAGTACTAATTTTCAATTAATAAAAGCAAACTAACTTGTTCTTTTTTTTTCTAATACCTCTCTTTTTTTTTCAAACTTAAACTTTCACAACAGATTAAACGGGATTATTAATTATTTTGATTGGCAAAAGATGAGAGATGTATTTAAGGTAAGCTTCGCTTCTTTATGGGAACTGGCAAATGAATGAGATGTCTTGCCGTTTAAAAGGTCTCCATTGTATTTCGACTGTTTTAAAGGCTTTTTTCAGCAGAGAAAGGGCTTATTTGCACATAGCCCCCTGCCCACAATGATTTGTATACCCTGCGGCGATAGGTTACATCGCCCGCAAACCCAATGCCAGTATAGCGCGTATAGGTAGCTATAGTAGTACCATCATTAGGACCGCTTTCTCTCAAATAATAATTTTCATAAAGCTGCCATGAGTAATTGGCTCCCAACGATACCGCAATAATATTATTTTTGTTACTTAATGCATGCACCATAACCCCCAATACAACAGAAAAATCAGAATAGGAGTAATATGGCAAATCACCACTATTCCCATCGTATGCAGCAAACAAACTGCTTGTTTCCCAATAACCGGTTTGAATACCTCCCGATTTATTCGGGAAAGTATTGCCGGTTGTTCAGTTAATGCCGGCAACTATACCTAAGCGTTTCCAAATCAGATATTCAAAAGAGAGGCCTCCATAGAAAGCTTCAACTGGAGCCCTCAGGCTATATCCTGCCTTACCAAGCATGGCAAACTTATCGGTCTGCTGACCGAATGTAAAAGATGATAACAATAGAATGCCAATAAAAACAATTAATTTTTTCATGGTTTAACTTATTTTAGCATCAAATATACTATTTTACATATAAAATTAGATGATTTTCTTTAACTATTTCAGGGTTTAATTCATACTAGTTTTCAACAGCACTCACCGGTGCTTTTACTTTCAATTCTATTCAGAGGCTTCCGTACCTTCTGTGCAAATTATTGTAAATTAATAGTTTGGAGGTAGTATGGTCAGATTAAAATATTTGTATTGATATACTTCAAAATATCATCCAACTGCTCAGGGTGAAACCACACCCTGTTTTTATCTCTGCGGAACCATGATAATTGTCGTTTGGCATAACGGCGTGAGTTACGTTTAATCAGCTCTACAGCCTGTTCAAATGAGATGTTTCCGTCGAAGTATTCGAAAAGTTCTTTGTATCCAACGGTGTTTAGCGAGTTGAGGTGTTTGTAAGGATAAAACTCTTTGGCCTCTTTTTCAAGGCCGGTATCAATCATCTTATCTACCCTTTTGTTGATACGGTTGTAGAGCTCTGCTCTGTCCATATCGAGCCCAATATGTAGCTGCTTAAAATATCTCTCCTTGCTACGATTTTTTCGTAGTGAGCTGTAGGGTTTTCCTGCCATCAGGCACACCTCAATAGCATGAATAACTCGTTTGTGATTTTTCAAATCAACCTGATTATAAAAAACCGGATCCAAAATTTTAAGTTCATGTCTTATCGATTCTATTCCCTCTTTCTCGTATCGCTCAAGCAGCTCTTTTCTCAGCTCACCATCGATGGTAGGTATATCGTCAATGCCTTTACAAACGGCATCAACATACATCATCGATCCCCCTGCCATTAAGACATTAGGATTTTCTGAAAACTTATTTTTCAACAGAGACAGGACATCTTGTTCGAACTGATAGGCATTGTAGTAATCGTGAATAGAGTGAGTGCCAACCATAAAATGAGGCACAGTGCTCAACTGCTCCGGTGTGGGGGCAGCAGTCCCGATCTTCAGGTCTCTGAATATCTGACGGCTGTCAGAGGATATAATAACGGTGTTTAGCTGTTTGGCTACTTTCAGGCTTAGTTCAGTTTTTCCAATCCCTGTTGGTCCAACCAGTACTATTAAGTAGTTATTTTCATTGAAGTTCTCCATCTGTAGTCACAAACTTTTTTTTCAAAATTAGTAATACCTTCGGATATAACAGAATTTAAGCAGATACTAAATAGAGTTTGCAACTTTCTCAATAGCTATCATAGGGCAGGCAGGATGTCTAAGTCGAGGTCGTCGATATCAGGAAATTCATTTTTCAGATCTTCATCCAAGCCATAGGATATAGGCCTCAACAACAGAAATCATATCTCCAACTTCAATCTTATTAACTGAGGTTCTACTACCAGTTTTGTGGAAAATGTTAATTTAACTGAAAAGAGAATTTAAGGTTTAATCATAAAGGCTAATTAACGTATGTTAACATGTTTAGGGATGTTTTTTTTATATCTTTAGGGTCTTTTGAAATTATTCATGCTAAACATATTAAAAGCTTCTTATGAAAGAGAAAGAAAACAAATCGGACAAAAAAGAGAATCCTAGAGTTGATTCGTTAACAAAGAGTGAAAAAGCCGGCAGTCTTAAGCGGCGCGAATTCCTTAAAACAAGTGTGCTTGGAGCAGCTGCGTTTACTATTGTTCCACGCCATGTGCTTGGCGGGCCGGGTTTTACTGCCCCAAGTGACCAGATAACCAAAGCTATTATTGGGATGGGTGGAATTGGATATGGTCATCATCTTAACAGGCCGGGAAGACTTGTTGCCATGTGTGATGTTGACCAGAATCGCCTCGACCGAGCAGTAAAGAAAGTAGGGAAAGGAGTAAATACTTACCACGATTTTAGAGAGTTGTTACTTCAAAAAGATATTGATATTGTTCACGTTGCCACTCCTCCTCACTGGCACGGACTGATGTCGGTAATGGCTGCTGAGGCGGGAAAAGATATATGGTGTGAGAAGCCAATGACCCGAACAATAGGCGAAGGTAAAAAAGTTATAGAGGCTGTGCAGAAGCATGGACGGATGTTCAGACTAAATACGTGGTTCAGGTTCAGAGGTCAGTTTTACGGATTGGGAACAACCGTTAAGCCATTGAAGAAAATTGTGGAGAGTGGTGTGTTAGGATGGCCATTGAAAGTTACAGTTAGTGGAATTACCGGTTATAACTGGAAGTTCTTCTGGAGAGGGGAGTATAACCTACCACCAATGCCTGTACCTAAAGAGCTGGATTATAATATGTGGCTCGGGCCTGCTCCGTATAAGCCATACAACAAAGAGCATGTCCACTCTAAATTCAGAGGGTACTGGGATTACGATGGCGGAGGTCTGGCAGATATGGGTCAGCACTACCTCGACCCTGTTCAGTATCTTCTTGGTAAAGATGAAACCAGCCCGATAAAAGTGGAGATTGATGCTCCGCAGCAGCACCCTTATGCCGTTGGTACATGGCGTCGTATAACCTACACTTATGAAGATGGTTGTCAGATTATTCTCGATGGAGACAACAGTATTAAGGATGCAGCATATCTTGAAGGTCCTAATGGAAAGGTGTATCGGGGTTTCAAATCAACAATTCCAAATCTTAAGGAAGCTACTCAATCGATGCCCGATCCGGAACCTCAAATTATTGATTTCCACGAGTCGGTGAGAACAAGAAAGAAATTTGCACTTAATGAGATGAATGGTCACCGGTCGGCTACAATTGTTAACATGGGTGTTACGGCATTACGCTTAGGTCGCACCCTGCATTACAATCCGGTTAAACAGGAGTTTATCAACGATAAAGCAGCTAATGATATGAATAACTATCCGATGCGTGCACCCTGGGATATCTTTTGATATTTTATGTGGGGATTAGATGTTTGATAAAAATGTCAGATTGAGGTTTTAATAATGATTTTTAACTTATAAGATACAATAATGAAAAGAAATAAGATATTCATAGTTGCGGTTTTATCACTGTTTATGGCATTGAATATAAATGCGCAAGAGAACCGTACATTAGAAACAAAAGTGGCAGACCTGTTAGTTCAGATGCCTACTGATAATATGCAGCTCAAGGATAAGCTGATGACTGAGATGGAGACGTTTGGTAATGATGGACTTCAGAAAGTGTGTTCCGGGATTGTTACTCCGGGTACAGGCGATGACACAAAAAACCGTTTTGCTATTGAGAGTTATTCCAGACATTTGAGTCTCTCAGGCGAAAAACAATTAGTTCTTGAATGGGAAAATATCTGTCTCAATAATGTAGAGAAGAGTAGCGACAGTGATGTGAAGATGTTCTTTATGCAACAGCTTGATTACATTGGTGGAGAAAAAACGCTTGCCGAACTTTCAAAATACCTTACTGATGAGAAACTCTCTGCACCGGCTATTAAGGCTATGTATATGTCAGGGTATGGAGAAGCTGCCGCGCTATATGCCGACAAATTGGCAGAGGCTAAAGGTGACCCATTAATTGGTCTTATCAATGCAATAGGGAGTACAGGAAACGCAAGTGTTACAAGTAAGCTGACCGATTTGTATCCAAATGCAGATGCTCGGGTGAAGATGGCTATCCTTGCAGCACTGCCGAAGCTGCATACTTCAGAGTCGTTGCAACTATTGAAAAAAGAGGCCTCAGCAGCTGGTTATAATAGTGAGAAGACAAAAGCTACTGAGAGCCTGCTTAAGTATGCACAATCAGTTCAAAGTTCAGACAGGAAAGAGTGTGGAAGGATAGCCAAAACGGTTCTCAAAAAAAGTAAAACTGAGATTTATCGAATTGATGCACGTCTCTTAAAGGCAGGCTGTTATACCGGAGATGATGCCGTGAAGATACTTGTTGCAGGGATGAAGGAGAAGGACAAGGCGCATCGGGGAGCTGTTATTAAGGAGGCTGTGTTGATGAAAAGCTCTCCTGCTTTGTGGTTGAAAGAGTTGAATAAAAGTAAGAACCCTGAAGTTCAGAAGGAGCTTCTCTATCTTCTTGCACAACTGCACGATGAGTCAGTAACAAGCAGTGTTGTAACGTTTTTCGACAATAAGGATGATGGAGTAAGAGCAGAAGCTTTAATGACCTTTGCCATTCTGAAAAAAACCAAGGCATTAGAACCTACTCTCAAGTACATGATTTTGCATAATAATGATGCTGATGCTAAGATTACAGCCGATGTGCTTGCAATAACTGCCGGTAAAGATGATGCCGTAATGCTGAGTGACTACTATTTTCAGGTTATACCCAAGATGAAAGTTGTAATCATAAATACTATGGGTAGTAAACGGGTTTTAGGTACTAATGAATTGATGCTGGAAGCAACAAAGAACAAAGATGGTGAAGTGTCGAAGGCAGCTTTTGAGAATCTTAAGTTTGTTGTTTCAGAAAAAGACCTCGACACCCTGTTAGAGAGATTTGACAAGTGCCAGAATGATGAGTACAAAAAGAATCTTGGTGAAGCAGTTGTGGCTGCCACGACACATAGTAGCGACGGAGCATCTGCAGAGAGCAGAGTTTTGAAACATATCAACAGCAAAACAGATAAGTCAGAGTATATTAATATTCTTGCAGGATTAGGAGGGCGTGAGGCAGTTAAAGTTGTAAGTAATCTTTATAAAACTGGCAGTAGCGATGTGAAAGAGGCTGCAATTAGTGCTCTTACAAGTTGGAGTGATAATTCAGCTTTAAGTGATATGTTCGATGTCTGTTCGAATGACAATCCTAACGCACACAAAACAAAGGCTTTCAAGTCGTATGTTTCGCAAGTGGCAAATGGCAATCTGCCTGATGACCAGAAGCTTCTTTTGCTAAGGAAAATTATGCCTTATACCGTCTCTACAGAAGATAAGAAGATGGTTATCGCAGCTCTTGGAAATGTAAAAACATATCTCTGCTATATTTATTTGACTCGCTATATCAACGACAAAAAGCTGAAAAGCGATGTGGCAAACAGCCTCTTCAAGGTAATTCTTCCTTCAAATGGGAAGGATAACGGACTTACAGGTAAAGATGTGCAAGAGACACTTACAAAGGTGAAGGAGCTAATTACAGGTGACGATGCTCAATACTTCAAGATTGACATTGATAACTACATCGCTTCACTTGGTGATGAAGAGGGGTTTGTCTCAATGTTTAACGGTACTGACCTAACCGGATGGCATGGTTATGTAACAAACCCGATTAAACTAAAACAACTTTCGCAATACAAACTAAAGAAACTTCAGGAACAGGCAGATAAGAAGATGCATGAGAACTGGAGTGTTAAAAACGGGACTATAGTCTTTAGTGGTAAAGGAGACAACCTTCTTTCATTAAAAGACGACTATGGGGACTTCGAGATGGTTGTTGACTGGAGAATATCTAAAAAAGGTGATAGTGGTATCTACCTCAGAGGAACACCTCAGGTGCAGATATGGGACACCAGTAGGGTAGAGGTTGGAGCTCAGGTGGGTTCAGGTGGCCTGTACAACAATAAAAAGCACGAGAGCCACCCACTTGTTGTTGCCGATAACCCAATTGATGACTGGAATACTTTCCGCATTAAAATGGTTGGTGAGCGCGTTACAGTTTATCTAAACGGCATTTTGGTTGTTGATAACGTTGTGATGGATAACTACTGGGACAGAAGTATCCCTATCTTCCCGAAAGGAACAATAGAGCTTCAGGCTCACGGTACCGATTTGGCATTTCGTGATATTTACGTTCGAGAACTGAAACCGGTAAATCATAACAAACTAACTGCTGAGGAGGAAAAGGAGGGTTTTGTACTTCTTTTTAACGGTGAAAATCTTGACGGTTGGGTAGGTAACAAAGTCGACTACAAAGCTGTAAATGGTGAGATTGTGATAAGCGGTAGCAATGGGAGTCATGGAAATCTATTCACAGAGAAGGAGTATGAAGATTTTAATTTCAGGTTTGAGTTTAAATTAACGCCCGGTGCAAACAATGGACTAGGTATTCGTGCTTCACTAAAAGGTGATGCTGCATACAAAGGTATGGAGTTACAAATTCTGGATAACACGGCTGAAGTTTATGCAAACCTTAAATCTTATCAGTATCATGGTTCAGTGTATGGTGTAATTGCTGCAAAAAGAGGTTTCCTTAAGCCTGTTGGCGAATGGAATAATGAAGAGGTTATTATGAAAGGTACTCATGTTAAGGTTATCCTGAACGGTGAGGTTATTGTTGATGGCGATATTGCCGAAGCGAGTAAAAACGGTACTGCCGACCACAAAAACCACCCCGGTCTGAAAAGAGAAAAAGGACATATCGGATATTTGGGACATGGATCGGAAGTCTACTTCCGCAACATACGTGTGAAGGAGTTGTAATATTGTAATTTTTTTAAACCTGACAGGTTTTAAAAACCTGTCAGGTTTAAAAATACAAAATAAAATAATAACAAAAATGAACCCCATACAATTAAAAAATGGATGTTTTTACCACATCTATAATTGTGGTATAAATGGGGAGAATTTGTTTGTTGAAGATGAAAATTACCGATATTTTTTAAGGCTGTATAATAAACATATCAGTCCTGTTGCAGAAACATACGCATGGTGTCTGATGAAAAACCACTTTCATTTTGTGTTGAAAATTAAAGACTACACCCCTGACGGGGATATTAAACTGAAATTGCCTCACCAATACTTCTCCAATCTGTTCAACGCATACACAAAAGCTTTCAATAGAAGATACAGAAGGCACGGCAGCCTTTTCGAACGACCTTTTAAAAGAAAACTTATCCACAATCAAAACTATTTGAAGACAGTTATTGTTTATACTCATGACAATCCTGTTCATCATCATTTTGCACGTCACACTTTAGAATGGCCATGGACATCATATCTTACTTTTTTATCAAAAGGTCTAACAAATGTATAACGAGAGGAAGTGGTTGAGTTGTTTGAAAATCTTGATAATTTTAAGTTGGTTCATGAACAAAAAATAGAGAAGATGAAAATGGAGGAGATAGAAGAATATTTAGAATTGTAACTGTTTTTTATTTTTATTTACACCTGACAGGTTTTGGAAACCTGTCAGGTGTATAAATAAAATAAAAATAAAAAAAATAGAAAATATCAATATGACTAATAAACGCGGATTCACTACAAGGTCGTTGCATACAAAATATCCAAAGCCTGACGTACATGGAGCTCTGCACATGCCGGTGTACGACGGTGTGGCGTATGAATTCGATTCAGCCGAAGATATGGAAGATGTTTTTACCGGAAAAGTAAAGAGTCATATCTATTCACGGACTTCAAACCCTACGGTTGAGTTCTTTGAACAGAAGATAATATCAATTACCGGGGGGGCGGCTGCCATTGCGGTATCATCAGGAATGGCTGCAATTTCAAATGCCATTCTTGCGGTGGTTATGAAGGGTGAAAATATCCTTGCCTCAAATCATCTTTTCGGGCATACTTATGCGTTTTTTAAGTTTACTCTGCCCTCATGGGGTATTGATGTGAAATGGGTTGACATTAACTCAACTAAAGCAATTATAGAGGCAATCGACAGTAAAACACGTGTAATCTTTTTTGAAACGATCACAAACCCCCAGCTTGAGATTCCTGATATCTCCTCAATCACTGCGATTGCTTCAAAACATAACTTAATTACAGTTGCTGATACTACACTTACACCTCCTTATGTATTTAATTCGCGCGAACACAACATTGATATTGATGTTACCTCGGCAACAAAGTTTATTAGTGGAGGTGCAGCTGCATTTGGAGGTGTGATAATCGACAATGGTAAGCACTGGCAATCGATACCAGCGCTAAGTAGATTTAAAATTTTTGAAGAGAGGTCGTTAGTAGCAAAAATCAGGAAAGAGATTTTCCGCCATCTTGGAGGTTCGATGACTGCTCAAACAGCCCACTACATGAATCTGGGAGTTGACACTTTAGCATTGCGGGTTGACCGAAGCGTTGAAAACAGCTTTAGCGTTGCTTCATTTCTTGAGAATCATCCGGCGGTGCAAAAGGTTACCTATCCGGGCATGAAGGCTCATCCTCAAAATAGTTTAGCAAGGGAGATGTTTAACAATAAGCCCGGTTCAATTTTGACTTTTGAACTTAAAATGGATAGCTGTTTTAAATTTATGAATAGTCTGAAGATGATTCGTAGGGCAACAAATCTTAATGATAACAAAACATTAATTATTCATCCCTATTCAACTATCTATTCTGAGTTTACGGAGAAGGAGAAAGGTGAGATGCAGATTCGAGATACGATGATGCGACTCTCTGTTGGTATAGAGGATGCTGACGATATATCCGACGATATAAATCAGGCATTAAAAAATATTTAATTTCAACTTTAAAAAACCACAAGCCCGATGATACGAAAAAATGAGTTATGAGTAAAATATTGGTATTAATATCCTTTTTTGTTTTACTACTGCTCATCAATATTTCGGGGCAGGGAGCGAACGACTCTATTCCTCAAAAGAAATCTTTTGTTGACAAAACCACAGGGTTGGCTGATAAGATGATTGATATAGTTACATGGGAAAAGCCCAAATACACTTTCTCGCTCTATCCCATTGGAGGATACTCTCCACGTACCGGGTTTGAGTTTGGTGTAATGCCTGTAATTAATATTAATACACAGATGGAGGAAGGTTTAAAATACAGGCGCTCTACTACAATTGCTCCTTATTTTATGGTTTCAACAACCGGAATGTACTCTTTCGATATTGATCTGGTAGCATACACAAAGAAGCAGTGGTTTTTCAGAACAAAAACACAATTCCTGTATTTGCCCGACACCTATTACGGCATTGGTAACGAAGATAAAGATGAGCCATACTCTGAGTACCTTCTGCACCAGTTTAGTATGAACGGAGATATACTGAAAGGGTGGAGAGACAAACTGTTTTTTGGTGTTAGATTGGATTTTAACTACTCACACAATTCTGATATTACAGGTGCTCTGCTGACTCCTGAAACGCCGGGATACGCCGGAGGGTGGGCTAATGGTATGGGGCCGGTAGTTGCCTTCGATACCCGTGACAACGTATCGTACCCTTCCAAAGGGTGGATTGTAACTGCTTCGTCGTTATGGTTTTTTAGTAACTCCTTGGGCGACTATGGTTTCAGTAACTACAATGTTGATGTGAGAAAGTTCTTTAGTATTAAGGATGATAAGATGGTGCTTGCTGCTCAGGCTTACCTGAATATAACCGACGGTAATACCCCGTTTTACAAGCTCTCCTCCCTTGGAGGAAAGCACTTTTTAAGAGGTATTCCGTCACCGCTGAAATATATTGACAATAGTGTCTGGTACATTCAGACCGAATACCGACAATATATTTGGTGGCGTATAGGTGCTGTTGCTTTTGTTGGTACAGGAAGAGCATTCAACTTCTTCAACAATGAACTTTTTAATGATTTACATGTTGCAGGAGGGGCAGGTCTTCGCTTCAAAGTACTACCCAATGACGGACTGAATCTCAGACTCGATTTTGGCATGACTAACCGTGGTGATAACTCAATCTATTTTACTTTGAGAGAGGCATTCTGAATGAAATCTAACCTCGGGAAAACTTAGATTGAATGATGATAAATTTGGAATTAAAGAAAAAAGTATTCATATTTGCACCATGATATTTATCATGAAAAATATGACAGACTGTACAATGTGTAGTATGAATTACACATAGGCTTTTTGTATTAACAAGTATAAACGAATAAAGCCTTTGCAAAAAATGTAAAGGCTTTTTTATAAATACAAGCAAAGTGGATATCAAAGTAAATATTATTGTAAACAGCTCTACATGCCTGTGTACATCCATGTGTATGTGGCACATAATGCTATGGTATTACCCGGATAAAATATAAAACAACTCCTTTAAGTCCCTTTGGTAATACTGCTCCAAAAGGGACTTTTTTTTGCACTTATTAATAACACATCTAAAATAGATTAAAATGGAAAATTTATCAAAAGCAACAATTGCATTACACGAAGGACATGACACTAATCTGACTGAAGGGACAAGGGCAGTACCTATTTATCAAACATCATCTTATGTATTTAACAATAGTGAACATGCGGCTAATCTTTTTGAGTTAAAAGAACCCGGATATATTTATACCCGACTTAATAATCCCACAAATGATATATTGGAAAAACGACTTGCTGCTGTTGAAGGCGGAGTTGGTGCAGCGGTATTTGCTTCCGGCGCATCGGCAATCGCCACCACCTTTTTAACTCTTTTTAAATCCGGCGACCATGTAGTCTCTTCAGGCAGCCTGTACGGAGGAACTTTCAACCTCCTAAATGTGACTCTCCCAAGACTTGGAATTGAAACTACTTTTGTTGATGCCGACCATATCAAGAACATTAAAGATGCAGTACGTCCCAACACCAGAGCTATTTACATTGAATCAATTGGAAATCCCAAATTAGACGTATTAGACTTGAAAAAAGTGGCAGAAGTTGCCCAAGACAATGACATCCCATTAATAGTTGATAACACGGTGGCCACTCCGGCACTTTTGAATCCAATTAAATACGGGGCTAATATTGTGATTCATTCATTAACAAAATATATTGGAGGAAATGGAACTTCGCTGGGAGGTGCAGTAATTGATGCCGGCACCTTTAACTGGGCAAACGGAAAGTTTCCGGAATTTACCGAACCATCAAAAGGGTATCATGGCCTGAAATATTGGGAAGCTTTGGGAGAAATAGCGTTTATTGTAAAACTGAGAATTGAAGGACTACGTGATTTTGGGGGAGCGTTGAGCCCATATAATGCTTTTCAGATTATACAAGGGCTTGAAACTTTACAGGTAAGAATAAAGCAAATTTCAAAGAATGCATTTGAACTTGCCACCTGGTTGTCAGAAAAGGATGAAGTGGCATGGGTAAATTACCCTGGATTAAAAAACAGTAATTATTTTAATCTTGCTCAGGAATACTTATCTGATGGACAGAGTGGCTTAGTTACATTCGGCTTAAAAGGAGGATTCAGTGCAGCAAAAGCATTTAGTGATTCCACAACAATTTTCTCTTTGCTTGCCAATATAGGAGATACTAAATCTCTCATTATTCATCCGGCAAGTACTACACATCAACAATTGACAGAAGAGGATCAAAAAACTACGGGTGTAACAGAAGATTTAATCAGGTTATCAATAGGACTTGAAGATATTAACGATCTGAAGAAAGATATTGAACAGGCGCTAAAAGCAATTTAGTAGCAAAACAATTGTAACGATATATTGTAGTAATATTAAAGTTTATAAATATGAAAGTAAAAAACATAACACAGCTGATTGGAGCAACACCTCTTGTAAGAATAAACAGATTAACAGACAACTCGCATGCGGAGATTTATGCCAAGCTCGAATCATTTAATCCGGGTGGGTCGGTAAAAGACCGTATTGCAAAATCGATGATTGAAGATGCAGAAGTAAAAGGGTTTCTTGATGAGGATACGGTAATTATTGAACCTACAAGTGGCAATACAGGTATTGGCCTGGCAATGATAGCCGCGGCTAAAGGGTATCGTATAATACTTACAATGCCGGAAAGTATGAGTGTGGAGAGGCGTAATATGCTGAAGCTTCTTGGTGCTGAGCTGGAGCTTACTTCTGCCGATAAAGGTATGAATGGAGCTATTTCTAAAGCAAATGAGCTTGCTAAGAAATTCCCCAAAAGCTATATTCCTATGCAATTCAGCAATCCGGCAAATCCTGAGACTCACCGTAGAACTACTGCTCTGGAAATATGGGACGATATGGATGGTAATGTGGATATTTTTGTGGCGGGAATAGGAACGGGAGGGACTATCACCGGAACAGGAGAGGTATTAAAACAGAAGAATCCATCAGTTAAAGTTATTGCTGTTGAACCGGCAGGGTCTCCCGTTTTGTCAGGAGGTAATGCAGGCCCTCATAAGATTCAGGGTATTGGAGCCGGATTTATACCGGAGAATCTGAATACAGATATTTATGATGAAGTTGTAACTGTTTCTAACGAGGATGCTGTGAACACTTGGCGGATGGCAGTATCAAAAGAGGGTATCTTATGCGGAATATCTTCGGGAGCTGCACTTCATGCTGCATTGCAACTTGCCAGCCGTTCTGAAAATAGAGGGAAAAAAATAGTTGTGCTACTGCCAGATACCGGAGAAAGGTATCTAAGTATGCTGGACTTTTAAATAACCTGCCACAAAGGAACAAAGCTGTACAATGTGGATTTTCATAATTTGCGGCTTGGCAACTTGGCGAGAGATATTACTCGCAAATTTGTCAAGCCGCAAATGTTTGTTTGCTATACGGGTATGAAAGCACTACCAGATTATAGCTCTTTCATCTTTTGGCAGATACATTTTATCGCCCGGCTTTATATCAAACGCCTCATAAAAAGTTTCCACATTACGCAGCGGTCCTATTACTCTAAAGTGCCCTAGCGAGTGAACATCCTCTTGAGTACGACGAAGAATCTCTTTATCACGAATGTTTTGTCCCCAAAGGTGAGCATACGAGAGGAAGAATCGTTGAGCAGCGGTAAAACCGTCAATTTTCTTGCTTAAATCTTTACCTTGTTTGGTTTTCAGAAATGCAGTGTATGACACATTAACGCCTCCCAAATCAGCAATATTCTCACCCAATGTGTACTCTCCGTTTGCATGGATAGTATCGAGTACAATGAATTGATTAAACTGCTCAACCAAAACCTGTGTACGTTCTTTAAAAAGCTTTGAGTCTTCCTCTGTCCACCATGTATTCAGATTACCATCTTTGTCGTACAACCGTCCCTGATCATCGAAACCATGAGTCATCTCATGTCCTATAACTACGCCTATTGCACCGTAATTCACGGCATCGTCGGCATCAAAATAGAAGAACGGAGGTTGCAAAATCCCCGCAGGAAAAACAATCTCGTTCTGTGTAGGATTGTAATAAGCATTAACGATTTGAGGAGGCATGTGCCACTCTGCTTTATCAACTGGCTTATCAATCTTCGATATCATATCCTCGAAATGAAACTTAGCAGCACGAAGTACATTAAGCACATAAGCATCGCTTACAACTTCAAGGCTTCTGTAATCCTTCCATTTATCAGGATATCCGATTTTAACAGTTATAGCATCCAACTTTTCAAGTGCATTCTCTTTTGTTCCTTCGCTCATCCATGAAAGGTTACGAATGCGATCGCCAAGAGCCAGACGAAGATTCTCAACCAATTTCAACATTCGCTCCTTTGCTTCAGGCGGGAAATATTTTTTCACATAAATCTGTCCTACTGCTTCACCCAGATACCCACTGGTAGTGTTTAATACACGTTTCCAACGAGGCTTCATCTCAAGTGTTCCCGACAATACTTTACCATAAAACTCAAAGTTTTGATTGACAAAATCGCTATTCAGATATGATGCTGTTTTATTAAGAAGATTCCATTTAAGGTACATTTTCCAAGTATCTACAGACTCTTTTGCAAGAATATTACCAAACCCTGAAATAAAATCGGGTTGGCCAACTATCAACTCTTTCACAAGGCTTAAACCAACAGTGCCGAGATACCCTTTCCAGTTAAACTCCGGAGCTAATTTGGATAGCTCAGTAACGGTTATCTTATTGTAGTTCTTTATTGGATCACGCAAAGCAAGACGATCTTTTGAAACCTCTGCCAGTTTCTTTTCAAGACTGAAAACTGTTTTTGCTTCAGCTCTAGCCTTATCCACTTTTTCACCTGCTAGCACAAAAATATTAGCAATGTGCTCAATATACTTATCACGAATCTTTACAAACCTGTCATTTTCACTTAGGTAGTAATCCCTGTCGGGTAAGCCCAACCCTCCCTGATGCAACTGTGTTACTGTCATGCTACTGTTGCGATCGTCAGCAGCACCGTAAAGCTGAAACCCGGAAGTAATACCAAGTTGATGAAAATATGCAATAGTTTTTTCAATGTCCTCTTTGGTAGTGATGTCTTCAATCTTTTTAAGCTCATCATTCAAAACCGATATGCCCAACTTCTCAATGACGGCAGAATCCATCCCGGTACGATAGAATGTTGCAATCTTCTCTTCGATACCGTCTTTCTCCTTTTTTGAATCAAGAAGGTCGTCAACCAGCTCTTTGAGCTGTTTCTCGTTCTCATCCATTAACTGGTCAAAAGCTCCATACCGACTTTTATCAGCAGGTACAGGATGAGTTTTTATCCATCCCCCGTTTGCATACTCGTAGAAGTCATCACCAGGCTTAACCGTCAAGTCCATATTGGCAGTATCTATCGCATCTGTTTTCTTCATCTCTTTGTTGTTACATGATTGTATGAACACCGTCAGCATGGCAATCATCAAAAGTTCAATTTTTCGCATAAGTAGTAAATTTTAATTGGCCGCAATGATAGGTAAAATTTTAGAGATGTGAAAAATAACCCGGTATGAGTTAATGAAGCGACTATACTAAATAGGTCATATTCAGGATTATACCTTATTTTAGCTCTAGCTTTTCCACACCCTTGTTATAGGTAACTCCTCTGACCTTCTCAAATTCAGTTGTCATCTCATTTAGCTTCTCCTTATTATTCTTAGCAAGATTAATTTTCTGTCCCTGATCATCTTTTATATTGTACAGTTGATACTCTTTTGAATTGCCGGTTTCAATATTAACACTTCCGATTACTGCTGCTCCTTTGTACGGAGGAATCATTACCCAGTCACCTTTCCGGTAAGCCGTTCTTCCTGTTGCTTCAATAACCACTGCATTACGACCGGTGTTGCTCTTACCAAGAAACAGATCCATCAGATTTTCACCATCATCTGACTTTAGTTTACTGCCGGTAAGGGCAGCCAACGAATTAAGTATATCAATTTGCGAGACCATTGCACTCGACTCCCTGGGAGTGATATGCCCTTTCCAATATGTGATAAATGGCAATCTTGTGCCGGCTTCAAACAGGCTGTATTTTCCACCTCTGAATGGCCCCCATGGTTTATGATTTCCGTTTTTCTCTACCGCATCATCTTTGTAGCCATCGTCAAGAACGGGGCCGTTATCACTGGAGAGTATCACAAGAGTATTTTCAAGAAGCCCCTCCTCTTTCAAAGTTTTCATAATCTGACCAACATTCCAGTCCTCCTCAACAATGGCATCGCCGCGAGGGCCCATTTCTGATTTTCCAACAAATCTTTGATGAGGTGTACGTGGTACATGAGGTTGCTGTAGTCCGTAATAGAGGAAGAAAGGCTCATCCTTATGAGCTTTGATATATTGTTGTGCTTTTACAAGAAATGTATCGGACATATTTTCGTCTATCCAGTGCGCCTTCACTCCACCTCTCATGTGGCCAATCCGGGATATCCCATTCACGATAGTGCCATCATGTCCATTAGAGTACATTATCTTAAGCAATTCAGGATGCTCCCTCCCGGTTATCTCATTAGGAAATTTTTTCCGGTAACTAATTTCAATGGGGTCATCAGCATCGAGCCTCACAACATTCCCATTCTTAATATAAACCGTAGGGACTCTGTCCTGTGTTGCTGCCATAATGTATGAATAATCAAACCCAACCTCATTAGGGCTTGGAGAGATATGTTTGTTCCAATCGGTATTTCCGGAACCGAGTCCTAAATGCCATTTTCCAACAACCCCGGTAAAGTACCCTTCTCCTTTTAGCATTCGGGGAATGGTCAATTGAGCAGTGTCAATAATCATAGGGGCAGAGCCGGGCAGGATATGTGCCTTTTTGTTGCGCCACGGATATGTTCCTGTAAGCAGAGCATACCGGCTTGGAGTACAAGTTGATGAGGAGGCGTATCCTTTGGTAAACTTTATGCCACCACTTACCAACTTGTCTATATTTGGAGTTTTAATAAGCCCATCACCATAGGCACTTACATCACCATAGCCCAAATCATCAGCATATATGATTATGATATTAGGGTTTTCACTAGATTGACTCTCGTTTGCTTTCTCACTTACACATGAAGAAAGCAGTACTGTGATAGCAAAAGTTATTAAAAATAAATTATTCATCTGTTTATTGTTTTTTATTTAATCTTATATCCGCAACTAAATTGTTGATAAAAAAATGAATGTGCAAAATTTAAAGACAAAAATATATCTGTTTGCAGAAATCTCGTTAATAAATTATCATTTCAACATAAACGAAAACAATCGCTTTATGATAATCACCGCTATGATAAAGAACTTTTACAATTATTCTGTCTCACTTGTTGGATGAGGTTTAAAGGGATTACTAAAATAATACGTTTAAAAAGTATGTTTTACAACAGTAACGCTATGAAAAAAAGCGTAAAAGAACTGAGTTTAAACCATAAAAATTACCTGCTCAATCCACAGAACTGTTCGTTTCGAGGCACATCGAAACACAAATTTGGGTTGAGTATAATAATCTGCTTTTGCAAAAATTAGCGTTTATTATTTTTTGGGAAAGTAGACGCAAACGCCCGGGTGATGCATTGTATAAAGCCTTGTTTTATCGCCGTCGACAAGAATAATAGGACTCGACCGGTTTGGTTTTACAATCGGATTGTTTTCGTATTTCTCCCAGTGAAATAAGTCTTCCGATGTGGCCACATTCGACGACCACACCGACCACGGATTGGTTGCTGTGGCGTGGTAGTACGCGTAATATCTTCCTTTGTATTTAATAACCTGATCCATTGCAACAGCACCTTTGTCGTAAGTAGAGTCGCACTCTATTACCGGCTCGTCCTGAACATTTGTCCAAACTTTCATATCGGTTGAAGTGGCCAGCCAAATTGCCTTATCGCCACGTTCGTAAAATAGATACCACTCATTATTTTCAACCCAGGCGGTCGGTGTTCCGTACTGGCCTTCAGAAATCGGCTCGCCATTCTTTTTCCTGATGTCCAAATCGCCGACACGCTGCCAGCTAATTCCATCGTCGGAAACCATTAAATGAGCAATGTCGTTTAATCCTTCGGCAAACAAGTAGTATTTATTTTTATGATGAACAACGCACATATCCTCAACCCAATAGTCTTTGTAAATAGGATTTTCTGGATACCGTTTCCAATGAATTCCGTCTTCCGATGTTGCATAACCGAGATGTACTTCGTCGGTAGTATCGGGGTTGTAGCCCGAGTACCACAATTTATAAATCCCGTCTTCTTTAAGTATATAGCCGCGTTCGCGTATAAGTCTGTCCCATGTTGTTGTGTCGGTACCATTAAAAACAGGATTGTTTTCGTGGGGTGTAAAATTTACCAGTTCTGGAGGGAATTTCTCACCTTTTACGTCAACACCGGTTTTCTTCGATTTTTTTGAGGTACAACTCCAATCAAAAGAGAATAAGAGTATGGCAACGAGTAATAGATTAATTTGTTTCATAACAGTTTAGTTAAGTCTATTTTCTAAAGATAGCAAAAACTTTAGAATTGAAAAATCTGCAGATGAAATATTTTCCATTTGTAGTTTTTATATCTTTGTGGGAATTTGAAAAATAGGATATGACAGTAAAACCATATAAAGCAACTGATAGTTCAAAGAAACAGCAGGTTGCACGAATGTTCAACAATATTGCTGGCAAGTACGATTTTCTTAATCATTTTTTGTCGTTGGGAATTGATAAGATTTGGCGAAAAAGAGTGATTAAACTTCTTGGTCATATTCAGAAGCCTAACATTCTTGATGTAGCTACCGGTACAGGAGACCTTGCACTATTGGCACACAAACGGCTCGGTTGTAAAGTTACCGGAGTCGATATCTCCACAGGAATGCTTGAGGTTGCCGAGAGGAAAATAAAAGAGAGAGGTGTGGAAGAGTTTGTTAGTGTGGTTGAGGGCGATTCTGAGAACCTTCCCTTTGACGATAACTCATTTGATGCTGTGATGGTTGCTTTTGGGGTACGTAACTTTGAAAACCTGAACAAGGGTCTTACAGAGATGACCAGAGTACTTAAACCGGGAGGTAGGATGGTTGTTCTGGAGTTTTCGCGTCCGTCGTCTTTCCCATTTAAGCAGTTGTACTTTTTCTACTTCAAACGGATGTTGCCGTTTTTTGGCGGTCTCATATCAAAAGATAAAGCAGCTTATGAGTATCTTCCTGCATCGGTGCTTAATTTCCCCGATGGCGAAACCTTTGATAAGGAGTTGGTTGCTGCCGGGCTAAATCCCATTGTAAGAAAGAAACAGACCTTTGGTATTGCTACCATTTATGCTGCCGAAAAAGATATGCAATAAAAAGAGAGAATTTTAGTTTTTATGGTAAGTGAAAAGCGTAATAACAATCAATTGAAAAGAATAATACTTATATTTTCGTGTTTCCTGTTTGTATCTATGGTCTATGCCCAGGAGGGTAAGAAAGGAGCACCCAACTTGCCGGCTTTCGATGAGAAGAGACTTCACTTTGGCTTTCTGATAGGTTTTAACACAATGGACTTCAGGGTTTATAATAGCGGTTTGCAGACCGACGATGGAAATACCTACTATAGTGAGGTTTTACATCTGATACCTGGATTAAATATTGGTATCGTTACAAGTCTTCGTCTTAATAAACATTTTAACCTGCGGTTTCTTCCCGGAATAAGCTTTGGTCAGAGGGATCTCTACTATATGGATCAGAATGGTTCATTTATGGAGGCAAGTCCATTAAAGATAAAATCTACCTTTCTGGAGTTTCCGTTTTTGGTGAAATTTAGTGGGAGCAGGATGCACAACGTTAAACCATTTATGATTGCCGGTGCAAATATGAAGTATGACCTTGCCAAGAACAAACAGGATCACCTGCTGCTGCGCTCTCTCGACCTATACGGAGAAGCCGGTGCCGGATTCGATTTTTACATGACATATTTTCGACTCTCAATTGAGCTGAAGGCCTCAATAGGAATGTTTAATATTTTAAATCCTGCCGGAACAGGGGAGCCGGGAGATGAGATTTATACTCAGGCACTGAATGGTCTTAAGTCGCGTATCTTTGTACTCACATTCTACTTTGAGTAGAAACTAACAGTTTAGAGGCCGAAAGCTGAATTTATGAAAAAAGAACTTCTTCTACGATTATCGCCTCGTGAGGCATCGGATGAACAATTTTACAAACAGTTAGTTGCAGATGAGCTAAATATATCTCAGGATGAGATAACAACAATACATATTGTAAAACGCTCCGTTGATGCACGTAAACGACCCGTAAAGGTGCAGCTCTACCTCGATGTCTATGTTAACGAGGAGTCTTCCGAATTTATTTCAACTTGTTTTGAATATAAAGATGTTTCAAACTCACCTGAAGTAGTTGTTGTTGGAGCTGGCCCCGGAGGACTGTTTGCAGCGTTGAGACTGATTGAACTCGGACTTAGGCCTGTGGTTATTGAACGAGGAAAATCTGTTACTGAGCGAAAGCGCGATTTGGCACTCCTGAACAGGAATGAAAAATTGAATACTGAATCGAACTACGCTTTTGGTGAGGGGGGAGCAGGTGCATTTTCCGATGGTAAACTTTATACCCGCAGCACAAAACGCGGTGATTTTAGAAAAGTAGTTGAAGTTTTTCACCATCATGGTGCTCAGTATGATATTCTGATCGACTCACATCCTCATATTGGCTCCGACAGGTTACCCGGTGTAATTAAAAATATGCGTGAATCGATAATCAGTGCCGGTGGGGTAGTGAAGTTCAATACTCGTGTTAATAATCTGATTGTTGAGGGAGATGAAGTTAAAGGTGTGGTAACAACTGCCGGTGACAGAATTGAGGGTAGGGCAGTAATTCTTGCTACAGGTCATTCGGCAAGAGATGTATATCGTTTTTTGCATGCTGCGGAGATACATCTTGAGGCTAAATCGTGGGCTATGGGTGTGCGTGTAGAGCACCCGCAGGAGATGATTGATGAGATGCAGTATCATTCAAAAGAAGGTAGGGGCGAATATCTGCCGGCAGCATCGTATAATTTGTCAGCTCAGGTTGATGGGAGAGGGGCATACTCTTTCTGCATGTGTCCGGGGGGTATAATTGTTCCCTCAATGACCGAGGAGCAGGAGGTTGTTGTTAACGGAATGTCGCCATCAAAGCGTAATTCCCCTTTTGCCAATTCGGGAATTGTTGTTGAGGTTAAACCTGAAGATTTTGAACGATACAGCGATAAAAGATCATTGGCAGGTCTGGAGTATCAGAGTGAGTTAGAGCGTCTGGCTCACATAAATAGTGGCAGCAGTTATTCCGCTCCTGCACAACGACTAGCCGATTTTGTTGACGGTAGGCTGTCGTTCGACCTGCCCGAATGCTCCTACGTTCCAGGAGTTATCTCATCACCTATCCATTTTTGGCTTCCCGATGAGATTGGATTAAGACTACGAAAAGCATTTGATCTGTTTGACCGAAAAATACGAGGGTTTGTTACCAATGAGGCTGTGGTTGTAGGAGTAGAGAGCCGTACATCATCGCCCGTAAGAATCCCTCGCGACAGAGAGTCGCTGCAGCATGTTCAGATAAAAGGACTATTCCCTTGCGGTGAAGGAGCCGGTTATGCCGGCGGTATAGCATCCTCAGCTATCGATGGGGAGAGGTGTGCCGATAAGGTAAATCATTGGTTATATGGCTTAAGGGTTAGTAGGGTTACAGGGTTATAGGGTTAGGCTGATTATCCGGTACTACCGCCAATTTAAGGAGAAACACCTTTAAACAGTCCGACAATAGGAGGACTTTTAAACGGTAACAGAAAAAACCCAAAACCCGAAACAAGTAACTCCGAACTCCGAACTGTTAAATCCCCCTCCGTCTAAACTCAGAGCAAACAATAGCTGTAGCTACTGAAACGTTAAGAGACTCTGAGGTTGGTACTTTGGGAGGGAAATTGGGAATGAACAACTTATCAGAGATTAACTTTTCAATTTCAAGGCTGATACCATTACCTTCACTACCCATAACTACCATTCCGCTTTCTGCTAAGCTTTGGTTGTAGATATTCTCACCTTCCAGAAAAGTGCCGTAAACGGGCAGATTGGTTTTTTGTTTGTACTCCTCAATAAATACATTAAGGTTTGTGTAATGCACTGCTACACGTGCTATTGCTCCCATTGAAGCCTGCACCACCTTTGGGTTGTATATGTCGGCACTCTCATCCGAACAGATAATATTGTCTATCCCAAACCAGTCGGCAATACGAATAATAGTACCCATATTTCCCGGATCCTGAACTCCGTCAAGTGCAATTACCAAAGAGTTTGTCAACCCTTTAATATTCAATAGTCGTTCAGCTATTTTATAAATACCAATTACTGGTGGCGGACTTTTCAAATTGCTGATACTTTTCAATTCTATTTCAGTAGCTTCGGTAACCTTAGTCTCTTTGGGTAGAAGTTTTCTGTTTTTATCTAACCATTGCGAAGTTGCTAACAGCTCCTTGCAATGAGTTTCGGAGGTGATAAGGTCGTGATTAAGTTTGTCTCCTTCAGCACAAAAAGCACTAAATTGCTTCCTGTATTTCTTGAGGTGTAGAGAGGTAATATGTTTTTTTAAACTTTTGCTCAACATATTTTTCAATTTATAGACTAAATATTACTTCGTGTAATAGCTGATTAATTTATCAGAACAAGATGGATAGACTATTGCACAAAGTTACACGAAGAAGTTACAAAAACACAAAGATAGAGTGTCATTTTAAATTTTTTAATACCATAAAATAATATTTAGCCAATTTATATCAATTTCATCAATTTGGATATCTTTGTACAGAAAAATACTTAAAAAGAGTTTTTTATCTGAAATACCTGCAAGTTTAAAAATGAAACAGAAACAATTTACCCATATAATACTTTTTTTGCTTTGGGGATTGTTGTGGGGGTGTAGTCCTGTAAAATTTGTTCCTGAGGATAGATATCTTTTACAAAAAAATATAGTTGTACACGATGCTCACTCTGTATCAAAAGAAGAGTTGAAATCATACGTGCGTCCAAGGGAGAATAAACGTATTCTCGGATTTTGGCATTTTCATCTCGGGCTCTATAATCTGGCAGGAAGAGATAAGGAGAATGGGTTTAACAAATGGCTATGGCGTATTGGTGAGACCCCGGTTGAGTATGATGATTATTTGAGAAAGAAGTCGCATAAGCAGTTGCAGCTTCTTCTTAAAAACAAGGGCTATTATAATGCTAAAGTTACCGACACTGTTTATGTGAACGAGAAGAAGAGGAAGGTTAAAGTTCAGTATATTATTTCGGCGGGCGAACGATCTTACAGTCATCACCTAGGTTATAAAATTGTGGATGATTCAATCCGCAAAATCATCTACACCGACTCTATCAACTCTCTTCTTAGGGGGGTAAAACCATTTGACGTAGGTTTGTTTGATAGGGAGCGCGACCGTATTACTGAATTGTTAAATAGAAAGGGCTATTATAACTTCTCGAAGGAGTACATATATTATTTGGTTGATAGTTTGCATGGCAAAAATATAGTTATCGATACACTTGTTATTGCAGGGGTATTGAACCATTTGCCCGAAGGAAGGGACACAACAGAGGATCACACAAAATATCGCATTAAGGATGTCTATTTCTATGTCGATTTTGATCCGCAGGAAGTATTGACGAAAGAGGTTGGAGACAAGATTAAATACGATACACTATATTATCATGGAGCCTACTTTCTTTATAGGGGAGAGATGAAGTTTAAGCCTAACGTATTGGTCAACTCAACCTGTCTAGTGCCGGGGCAACTGTACGATATCGATAAGGTATCAAAAACACAGACCTTAATTACACAGTTAAAACTTTTCAGATATATTAATATTAAGTTTGGGGAGCTTTATGACGCTAAGGCTGACAAGGACGGAAACAGATGGCTCAACTGCCATATTCAGCTTACACCATCAAAGCCACAGTCGTATGCTTTAGAGGTTGAGGGGACAAACTCCTCGGGTAATCTTGGGGCGGCAACAAATATTAAGTATCAGCATAAAAACCTGCTCAAGGGGGCGGAGATATTTAATACCAGATTTCGTTTAGCATACCAGAATCAGCAATCGAGAGGAGAGAAAAATAGTTTTAATATTCTGGAGGTTGGGTTCGATGTCGGGCTAACATTTCCTAAGTTCTTAGTACCATTTAAGATGCAGGGTTTTAGAATAAAGTACAATCCGCGATCATTAATCTCGATTGGTACAAACTATCAGAGACGCCCCGATTACACTCGTACAATAGCTAACTCAAAATTGAGCTATGAGTGGAGGTCAACCGAAAAAATCTCTCACATATTTACAATAATGGATTTTAGCCTCGTTTTTGTTCCGGTTATTTCACAGGAATTCTGGGACTATATCAAGGATACATATATGAGGTACAGCTACGAAGATCACCTTATTTTAAACTCAAGTTATACATTTCAGTTCAATGGTCAGAAGGCAGGTAATATCAGAAATTTCTGGTTTCTCAGATCTTATTTTGAAGCATCGGGTAATCTGCTGGATAGTTTTGTAAAGTTGTTTAATTCTGGAACTCCCGACGACGGGTACAACAAGTTTATGGGAATTAGGTATGCTCAATATGTAAAAACAGATTTTGACATAAGGTATCATCATACAGCAGGTCGAGTCAGCTCATTGGCATATAGATTTTTTATGGGTTTGGGGTATCCTTATGGAAACCTGAATGTATTACCATTTGAAAAGATGTACTTCTCGGGAGGGGCAAACAGTATCAGAGCCTGGCCGGTACGAGGTCTGGGGCCGGGTGAGTTTAAAGAGTACGAGTTGGAGTACTACAACCAAACAGCAGATGTTAAGCTGGAGCTAAATGCTGAGTACCGGTTTAAGATGTTCTGGATACTTGAAGGTGCACTCTTTGTTGACATGGGAAATATTTGGGCGATAAGAGAGGCTAGTAGTCCTGTTGGTGGATTATTCAAATTTGACACTTTCTACAAACAGATTGCTGTTGGTTTGGGAACAGGTCTGCGCTTCGATTTTAGCTATTTTGTTTTTCGTTTTGATATGGGCGTTAAGGCCAGTGACCCGTCAATGCCACTTGGCCAGAGGTGGGTGCTGGGAAGAAGAAAAGCCAATTGGAACGATTTTGGGTTTAACTTTGCCATTGGATATCCGTTCTGATTTTGAATTTCGGAAATACTGTTAATAAATGATAACAGATTGCAACTTTTCAGATTAAATAATGTCAATTTGGAATCTAATTTGTAATTTTGTATTTCAATTTGGAAAATACTAAATTTTATAATATGAAACGTGTACTTGATGTATTAAAACCCGGTGTTGCTACCGGTGATGACCTTACTAAATTATTACAATTGGCAAAAGAGCAGGGTTATGCTATGCCGGCCGTTAATGTTACCGGAACAGATACAGTAAATGCTGTTATGGAAGCTGCTAGGGTTGTTAACTCTCCAATTATGATTCAGCTTTCGCATGGGGGTGGTGGATTTTATGCAGGTAAAGGTATTGGATTGGAAGCTAATGAAGCTGCTGCTTTGGGAGCTATCTCTGCTGCTAAGCATGTTCACTTGTTAGCTGAGAAGTATGGTATTGTAGCTGTCACACATACCGACCATGCTGCTAAAAAATTATTGCCTTGGATTGATGCGTTATTGGATGCCGGTGAAAAGCATTTCGAAGAGACCGGAAAACCTCTTTTCAGCTCTCACATGTTAGACCTCTCAGAAGAGCCACTCGAAGAGAATATTGCTATCTGTAAAACATACCTTGAGCGTATGTCAAAAATTGGAATGACTCTTGAGATTGAACTGGGTATTACCGGTGGTGAGGAAGATGGCGTTGATAATTCTGATGTTGACAACGCCCTGTTATACACACAGCCCGAAGAGGTTGCTTATGCCTATGAAGAGCTGATGAAAGTGTCTCCAAACTTTACTATTGCCGCCTCTTTTGGTAATGTTCATGGTGTTTACAAGCCGGGTAATGTTGTGCTTAAACCTTCAATCCTTGGTGCTTCTCAAGATTATATTGAGGAAAAACTTAAAACAGGTTCAAAACCTGTAAACTTTGTATTTCATGGTGGCTCAGGATCTACTCTTGAGGAGATTCGCGAGGCTATCAGTTATGGTGTAATTAAGATGAATATCGATACCGATACTCAGTGGGCATTTTGGGATGGCGTTCGCACTTTCGAAGCGAAAAACCACGATTATCTTCAGGCTCAAATTGGAAACCCTGATGGAGATGACAAGCCAAACAAGAAATATTACGATCCAAGAAAATGGTTACGTGAAGGTGAAATTTCAGTTGTTAATAGATTGAAAAGAGCTTTTGAAGACCTTAATTGTATCGACAGACTGTAATTAATTGCAGTTAGTTATCATTTAGGGGTTCTTTACATTTTGTAGAGAACCTCTTTTTTGTATATTTGAGTAACATTTCATTTAGTTTATGGCAAAATTAGGTTCTTCACCCCGAGATGGTTTTTCAAGTAAGTTTGGAGTAGTAGCAGCAGCAGCAGGTTCGGCAGTTGGTTTGGGTAATATATGGAAGTTTCCCTACATCACAGGAGTTTATGGTGGAGCTGCTTTTTTGTTTGTCTACCT
>JALVBA010000368.1 GCA_027010905.1 Marinilabiliaceae bacterium | reverse complement strand
GCCGGAGCTAATCAGATTATTGGCTACCTCAATGATGGAGTTGAAACATTCCGAGTGAATAAATGATTTTGAATTTAAGTTACTTTGATTCTATCTGATGCTTTATTCCTTTCCCTTTCGGGGGGGGGGGAGGAATGGAATTCCATAAAGGAAGCTCCCCATTCAGATATTATTATAGTGGCAAAAAAGAAAGATGTGTTGAAATACTACCATTCTATATCATACAGAATAAATTAGCATATGTAGTCCTCCGTGAAAAAGGTCGTTTTTAGTGTTTAACGTGTTGATTTACATGATGTATTTATTGAAAGCTTTTTGTTTTACATGTTGATTATTTGCAAGGTTATTAAGAAATTAGATAAAAACCTTGCAATAATAATTGAAAAATATGGAGAGTGCTATTGTAAATAAGCCTTGACTTTTTTACCTGCCTGACGGTAGGCAGGTTTCGTTTTTGTGTCAAAAATGAAAGGCGTATCAAAGAGATAGGCAAACTTTAGTTAAAAGCTTGTGTTTGAAAAATAGAGAGCTATTTCACGTTTGACTATGTATCCTTCTCTATTTAAAATAAAATAAAATAAGAGTTTGTTAGAGATTTTGGACAAACATGAAAAATCATAGTAATTTCTCCTAAGATTTTTTAGCAAAATCATTTTTTATAATCCTTCACTTAATAGTGAGGGATTTTTTTATATTTGCAACGCTGAAAACAAATATAAAACCATAATTATGGCAATCGTAAAACCATTTAAAGGATTAAGACCTCCTAATGATATTGTTGAGAATCTGGCATGTCTGCCATACGATGTAATGGACAGTGACGAGGCTGCTAAAATGGCCGAAGGAAAGGAGTGCTCTCTCCTTCACATAACCCGGGCTGAGATTGACTGTGCCCCCGGAATTGATATTCACTCGGAAACGGTGTATGAGAAGTCTGCAGAGAATTTCAAACGGTTTCAGAAGGAGGGATGGCTTAAGCAGGATGAAGCTCCAAAATTCTACATCTATGCCCAAACGATGGATGGCCGTACGCAATACGGTATTGTGGGTGGTGCTGCTTGCGAAGATTACCGTAAGGGTATAATTAAGAAACATGAACTTACCCGTCCCGACAAAGAGGAGGATCGTATGATTCTTACCCGTTACCTGAATGCCAATATTGAGCCAGTGTTCTTCTCATACAGAGCCGTGCCGGAGATTGATGCTATTGTTGCTAATATTGTTAATAGTGAGGCTGCCGAATATGATTTTGTTGCTGAGGACGGATTCGAACATCAATTATGGCCTATAAACGACCCGGAGGTAAATGCACAACTGGAGGAGCTGTTTGCCACAAAAGTACCGTTTACCTACGTTGCCGATGGTCACCACCGTACTGCTGCTGCAGCTCATATTGGCCTCGATAGAGAGAGACAAAACCCTAATCACACCGGTGATGAAAATTATAACTTCTTTATGGCTGTCCATTTCCCCGATAATCAGTTGCACATAATTGACTATAATCGTGTGGTAAAAGATCTAAATGGTTTATCAAATGAGGAGCTTATTTTGCAACTTAAAGAGGTGTTTGATGTAGAAGAGGTGGGAGAGGAGATATACAAACCTGCCAAGCTGCATGAGTTCAGTATGTATCTCTCCGGCAGCTGGTATAAACTAAATGCCAAAGAGGGTACTTACGACGATAATAATCCTATTGGTGTACTTGATGTTACCATTCTTTCGGAGCATGTTCTGGATAAGATATTGGGAATAGTGGATTTGCGAAGGTCAGACCGCATAGGTTTTGTGGGGGGTATTCGCGGATTGGCAGAACTTAAACATCGTGTTGATAATGAAGATATGGAGGTTGCATTTGCCCTCTATCCTGTGTCGATGCAACAGCTGATTGATATTGCAGACTCAGGTAATATTATGCCTCCTAAAACAACCTGGTTTGAACCTAAATTAAGATCCGGATTGGTGATTCATAAGCTTGATTAGCAAGGATGCTGAGCGATAGCGAAGTCCCGCCTAGCGGGATGGGATGTGGAGATATGAGGGGGTATAGTTGAATTATTTTTCGATTCCTCAATTCCTCAAAAATATTTAACTTTCAACTATTTAAATCATGTAGTGATGAGTATCGCGGAAAATATATTAAAGATAAAATCAGAACTTGGCGATAGTGCCGTATTGGTGGCAGTGTCAAAAACAAAACCTGTTGAGGATTTGCTGGAGGCATACAAGATTGGACAGAGACTGTTTGGCGAAAATAAAGTTCAGGAGCTGGTGAGTAAAAACGAGGTTCTTCCTGATGATATTTTATGGCACTACATAGGTCACCTGCAAACAAACAAAGTGAAATATATAGCACCGTTTGTGTCGGTCATTCATGCTGTTGACAGTTTGAAACTGTTAAGAACAATCAATAAAGAGGCGAAAAAAAACAGGCGTGTGATAGAGTGTTTTTTGCAGTTTCACATAGCTCAAGAGGATACTAAATTCGGTCTTGATATGGAAGAGGTTGAAGCCATCATTAATAATGATGCATTTAAAACATTTGAAAATGTAAGAATTACCGGTGTTATGGGGATGGCTACCTACACCTCCGATAAGGAGCAGGTGAGAGATGAATTCAGAAGGTTGAAATTCATATTTGATACAATAAAAAGCAGACACTTCTTCGGCCACGACAGTTTCAAAGAGATTAGTATGGGTATGTCGGGTGACTACAAACTGGCAATTGAAGAGGGAAGTACAATTGTAAGAGTTGGCAGCCTGATTTTTGGAGCACGGCAATAAACTTCGACTACGCTCAGTTTGCTTTTAGCCTACGCTTTGCTGTTGGACTAAAGTATCTCTGGCTTTTACTAAGGTATTTGACTTTAGCGTCCTGAAAGGACAGCTTATTCCAGCCCAAGGCATCGTCTTGGGTCGTAAATGAACAACAGGAATACCGTCGGTGTGGCTCACAGCCACGCCGAAGGTCTGGAGTGGTGTCTGAGCGAAGCCGAAGCAATAAATAGTTACTATTTCATTGCATCATCAAACAGAATTAATATATTTGTTGTGTATGAAATATAATTAAAAGGATTTATGATTAATATAGAAACTAACTATCTTGGATTAAAACTTAAGAATCCTATTATAGTAAGCAGTTCAGGACTTACTGACAGTGTTGACAAAATTGGAAAACTGGTAAATGCAGGAGCCGGGGCTGTTGTGCTTAAATCGCTTTTTGAGGAGCAGATAAATCATGAAATAACAAACTCTATACAGTCGGGTGAGGGCTTTGATTACCCCGAAGCAGTAGACTATATTAAAGAGTATACAAAAGAGAATAACGTAAACGACTACCTTAATCTTATTAAAGGAGCTAAAGAGACCTACGATATTCCTGTTATCGCAAGTATAAACTGTTTTTCTACCGGTCAGTGGATTGAGTTTGCTAAAAAGATAGAGGATGCCGGAGCTGATGCTATTGAGTTGAATGTGTATGTTCTCAATACTGATAAACATAGCAAACCGGAAGAATACGAGAGGACATATTATAATATCTTAACCGACATAAAAAAGGAGGTCAGCATTCCTGTAGTGATGAAACTGGGTCTCTACTTCTCAAATTTGGTGAGTGTGGTTGATACTCTCTCTTCCCTTGGCGCAGCAGGAGTTGTACTCTTTAACCGCTTTTATGAGCCTGACATCAATATTGATAAAATGCAGATGTCCTCGGCTGAAGTGTTTAGTTCAAGTGCAGATTTACGACGTACATTGCGCTGGGTGGCTATAATCTCGAATAAGGTTCATGACATTGAAGTAACGGCCTCAACAGGTATACATAGTGGAGATGATGTGATAAAGGTACTACTGGCCGGAGCTACCACTGCTCAGGTTTGCTCGGCTATCTACAAGGGAGGTGCTGAAGTTATTACCTCAATGCTCGATAAACTTACAAGCTGGATGGGAGAGAAGGGATTTGATACTATCGATGCTTTTCAGGGAAGTATGAATTATGGTAAAATTGAGAATCCGGCACTGTACGAACGTTCACAATTCATGAAATATTTCTCATCTTTAGAGTAACTATTGACGACGAAATAACATAAACAACCTTAGAAAGAATAACTTTTTTGAGGTTGTTGCGTAAATGAGGAGGTGTTTAGTAAAAAAACAGACTCTTAGTTTTATTATTTCATATTTTTTAATTATTTTTCTGAACATTATAGAAAATACTTTTAACCTGAAAAAATAAATAATTCATCATGAAGAAAATGTCATATATCCCGGGAGCGCTTATTGTTGGTATTTTTAGTCTAATTATTGTTGTAGCATCCTGTAATTCAGATGGAACAAATAAAAACAAAGCAAAGCAGATAAAAAAGTCAGCATCAAGTAGTGTAGACGAGGAGACTATTGAGGGTTTTAACAAGTCGAAGCTTATCTTCTATTCACTTCCTTCTCCTCTCGAAACAGCTATGCTGATAAAAAGAGCCGGTGCCGTTTATGACGAAGATTTGCTGAATCCTACAGAAAATCTGAGTAAATACACAACTAATCTTAAGATGGCTCTTAATCTGGGAATTTACTCTGCCGACCTGAGCTATACAAGCCTTTTCGATCAGACTCAAATTTCGGTTAAGTATATGGCTAATGCTAAAAAACTTGCTGATGGACTTGGAATCTTAAATGCTATTGATGAGAATACAATTAAAAGACTTGAGAATAATATGAATAACAGAGATGTTGTACTTGATATCATCTCTGAAACATTTATGAATTCAAATGCATATCTTACTGAGGAGAAGAGACCGGTAATGGCTGTTTCCGTTTTGATTGGTGGCTGGGTTGAAGGTTTGTACATTGCTACAAAGCTAACTAATGGCTCGCTTGTGAATAACAAAAAACTTATTGAACGTATTGTTTATCAAAAATTGTCTCTCTATACTGTACTTAATCTTCTTGAGAGCTTTGGTAGTAACGAAGATGCCAAATACCTTCAGAGTAGAATGAATGAGCTAAATGTGATTTTTGATCAGGTTAAAATAAAAAATACTTCCAAAGTGGAAGCTACTACCGATAAAAAGAAGGGGGTAACGACAATTAAGGCCGAATCAGAAGTTGATATCTCACCCGAAGTATTTAACAAATTTATTAAAAAAGTAGAGGAGATTCGTTCAGAGTTTATCTCTTAGTATATTCAGAGTGAAATTTAATTTTGCCGTTATGTTACAACGATTACGGTTTCTTGCACTTTTTATTATTCTTATTAGCGTTTCAGGGTTTGTTGGAGCGCAGTGTTTCAGCTATGCAAAACATGTGTGTAAGGGACAGCTTGAAAGATATTTGCATGACGGCAATTATAACGCCACAGTATTAAGTGAAGGTGATACAGCAGAGATATACAAAACGTTTTTTTCAGGTCAGGAATATCGTGTCGCAGTTTGCAAAGTTAAAAATCTGCCCGATGTCTATTTTAAAATAATTGATGGGGAGAATAATGTACTGTTTGATAGCAAACAGAATGGCAATGCTCCCTACTGGGATTTTGAGATTAAAACTACACAGCAACTTATTGTTCATGTGGAGGTGTCGGAGAAAGATCCCGACTCAAAAAACAAAATATCCGGTTGTGTCTCAATTCTTTTTGGTATTAAGAGAGAGTAGGAGGTGGAGCAGAAGAAAAGTGCCCCAAAGGGGCGTAAGCATCTCACCATCCATAATCTCAATACCCAATTCAGACACTTAGCTACCCCAAATACGGCTTTAGATATTTTCCGGTGTATGACTCTTTACACTTTATCAGCTCTTCGGGAGTACCCTCAAATACAATGGCTCCGCCCTTGTCACCACCCTCCGGTCCCAGGTCAATAATTCTGTCAGCTGATTTAATAATCTCCATGTTATGCTCAATAATAATTAGTGAATGACCATTTTTTATCAAAGCATTAAAAGCATCTAACAGCTTTTTAATGTCGTGAAAATGGAGACCTGTAGTTGGTTCATCAAAAATGAAGAGGGTAGGGGCGTCCTTTTCATTTGCCAGAAAGGAGGCGAGTTTAACACGCTGACTCTCTCCTCCACTGAGTGTGCTTGACGACTGTCCTAACTTGATATATCCGAGCCCTACGTCAGCAAGAGGTTTTAGTTTCTTAACAATACGGTTCTCAATATTAGCCGGTGAGTCGCTGAAAAATTCAATCGATTCGTTAACTGTCATCTTCAAAATGTCGTGGATATTTTTCCCTCTGTATTTTACCTCCAGAATATCATCTTTAAATCTTTTGCCATGACAAGACTCACACTGCAGAACAATATCGGCCATAAACTGCATCTCCACCTTAATTGTTCCCTCTCCCTGGCATGAATCACATCTACCACCATCGATGTTAAAGCTGAAGTGAGATGCTTTAAAGCCGCTTAGCCTAGATGCCTGTTGGTCTGCCATCAGTTTTCTAATCTCATCGTATGCCTTTAGATAGGTGGCAGGATTGGAGCGTGAACTTTTACCTATTGGGTTCTGGTTGACAAACTCAACAGCGGTAATGCTGTCGAGCTGCCCGGATAAGAGATCGAAACTACCGGTCTTATCGGCATAGCCTCCCAGTCGTTTTTTTATTGCCGGATACAAAACTCTGTTAACAAGTGATGATTTTCCTGATCCGCTTACTCCCGTAACCACAGTCATCATACTAAGTGGAAAATCAACATCGATATTTTTAAGATTATTTTCCCGTGCCCCTTTAATCCCAATAAAGTTAGTGCCTCTACGCCTGCTTTTGGGTAGAGGAATTGTTTCAATACCATTCAGATACTTTGTTGTAAGGCTATTTTCGTTTACTGAGAGTTGTTTGAAATCGCCCTGAAAAACTATCTCTCCACCTAATCTGCCTGCTCCCGGACCAATATCTATAATCTCCGCTGCTGCCCTGATTATCTCTTCGTCATGTTCCACCACCACAACCGTATTTCCCAGGTCTCTTAGGTTTTTCAGAACCTTAATTAATAGATTTGTATCTCTTGAATGTAGCCCGATACTTGGTTCATCCAAAATATATAGTGAACCTACCAGACTGCTACCTAATGATGTGGATAGATTTATTCGCTGACTCTCACCTCCTGAAAGTGTGGAGGAGAGGCGGTTTAGCGTAAGGTATTCAAGTCCCACATCAGTCAGAAAACTAATGCGTGTATTTATCTCTTCCAGTAGTCTGCCTGCAACCTTCTCATCATGTTCGGGCAGTTTGATTGACATGAAAAAGTGTTGCAATTCAGATATAGGCATTATCACAAGCTCATTTATACTTTTACCCTCTATCTTAACCCAGCCAGCCTCTTTCCGTAGCCGGCTGCCTTCACACTCGGGGCAGATTGTTTTACCACGGTAGCGCGATAGCATTACCCTGTATTGTATTCTGTACTGTTTCTCCTCTACATATTTAAAGAAGGCGTTTAACCCTTTAAAATGCTTGTTACCCGTCCAGATTAACCTCCGCTGTTCGGGTGATAGCTCATGGTATGGTTTGTGAACAGGAAAGTCAAATTTGTGCGAACTGTTTACCATACGCTCTTTCCATTTACCCATCTTTTCACCTTTCCAGCAGGCAATAGCTCCGTCGTAAACAGAGAGGCTCTTATTCGGAATCACAAGATCTTCGTCAATACCTATTACCCTGCCAAACCCCTCGCACTGCGGACAAGCACCTACCGGATTATTGAAAGAGAAGAGATGCTCTGTGGGAGGCTCAAAAATTATCCCGTCAGCCTCAAAGAAGTCGGAAAAGAGATGGTCGTTGAATTTTGTGCCCTCATACACCCGCAGAATACACCTTCCTTTACTCTCGTAAAAAGCCGTCTGTACCGAGTCGCCTAATCTGCTAACTGTATCATCATCGGTCGTAGCAGTTAATCTATCAATCACAAGATTTATCGACTTACACTCCGGGTTTGAATCCTTATCGCTCAACAGATCCTCAATCCTGAAATATTCATTCTCTTTCTCAATACGACTGAATCCCTGTTTTAGGAAGACTTCAAGATGTTCAGCACACTCCCTGTCACCTCCCGGAATTACAGGTGATAAAAGCACAACCTTTTGTCCCCGGGGTAGTTCTGTGAAGAAGTTAACCACATCCGATACCTGATGCCTTTTCACTCTCTTACTCGAAACAGGTGAGTAGGTTACTCCTACTCTTGCAAACAGAAGTTTAAGGTAGTCGTATATCTCTGTTGATGTACCTACCGTTGAGCGGGGATTTCTGCTGTTTACCTTCTGCTCAATAGCAATAGCCGGCGGAATACCTTTAATGTAATCAACCTCGGGTTTGTTTAACCTACCCAAAAACTGTCGTGCATATGAACTAAGACTCTCAACATAGCGCCTCTGTCCCTCGGCATAAAGAGTGTCAAAAGCCAGTGATGATTTTCCCGAGCCTGAAACTCCAGTAATTACAATGAATTTGTTTACAGGTATCGACAGGTCTATGTTTTTGAGGTTGTGAACTTTGGCTCCCTTTATATCTATTGTTCTCTGCATGTCGGGTACTATAAATATTTGTTAATCGGCAAAGATAACTCAAATAGAGTAAAAAGAGGAAGGTTGAAAGTCTAATTTTAAGCCAAAAACAGACCGATGTAACATCTTAGAAATTATTGCGTATAACATTAATGTGAAAAATTGTTAACGATTTATTTGGTAAATTTAAGAAATTTTAGTTTTTTCACGTTTTATAATCTGTTTACAAACCTCTAAAATGAATTGCTTATAGGAACACCTTTACTCGAAACAATAATAATTAGTCATGAGAGAATTAAAAAAGCTCACTGATGAATCACTTGTAAAGGGATACATATCAGGCAATTCAAAGTGCATTGATGTCTTAATAGACAGGCATAAAAATAAAATCTTTACCTATATACTAATATGTGTTAAGCAGCGTGAGCTGGCTGAAGATGTATTTCAGGACACTATAGTTAAGGTTATACATTCGCTAAAAGCGGGACGTTACTCCGAGAATGGTAAATTTTCTTCGTGGGTTATGCGGATAGGTCATAACCTGATTATCGATCACTACAGAAAAGAGAAGCATCTGGCATTAGTATCAAACGATAATTTTGATTTTGATCTCTTCAATCAGCCTAAATACTCAGCAAAGCCTGTTGAGGATAAGATTGTTTATGATCAGATTTTAAAAGATGTTTCCGAACTGGTCTCTCTACTGCCTGATTCGCAAAAGAAAGTATTGGAGTTGAGGCATTACAAGGAGCTAAGTTTTAAAGAGATAGCTGAGGAGTTAGGGGTGAGTATAAATACTGCCTTAGGACGTATGCGTTATGCCATAATTAATTTGCGTAAACTTGCAGAAGAAAAAAATATTTCATTATCAATTAATTAGCATGCAATAATAATTAATTGCTGGCGTTATTGTGATATAATAGTAATTTGACGCCTATGAATGAATTATTTACTCTATTAAACTCAAAAATTTCTGCTGAATCAGAAGCAACTTACTGGCTGAATGTATTTGATGAGTTACCGGACAGTATGTTCTCAAAAATTGATAATAAACCTTCTGTTTTAGTTACCGAATTTGTTAAGCAGTACGGCAGAGTATATGCCGTTGTGGGTAAAGAGGGGGTAGTGCTAAACTAATCGTAAAAGTTTTTTACGAAACTGCTGAATGCACCTCTCTTTAATACAATGCGTTTCCAAAAGGCATAGATAAAGCCTGAGCCGTAACCAAACAACTGAATTGTACTGGCAATAATGCTTAGTAGTGCTACAACTATGCTTTTCATCTTTAATAGCGACTCAATAAAGATGATAAATGGAAAAGCCAAAAAGAGGTATAAGAATAGGCTATGCAGATAGAGGCCGGCAAATAACAGCAGAGGATAACCAATTGTAAATGCTGCAGGCAGAAAATGAACAGGCTTAAGTGTATTTTTATGCTTTAGTGTGAGGTTTATTCGTGCTACGCCTGAGTTAAACACCTGCTTGAAAAAAGCATTGAAATTGGTTCTTCGTTTGTGGTAAACTGAGGCTTTTACAATGAGGCCTACTGAAATATCCTGTTCAAAAGCTCTCATACTTAAGTCCAAATCTTCCCCAAAACGCATATCTGAGAAACCATTAAGTTTTTTAAATATCTCTCTTCTAATTCCCATATTGAAGCTGCGGGGATAAAACCTGTCCATCTTCTCTTTGCCTCCTCTGATTCCTCCGGTAGTAAGAAAAGAGGTCATGGAGTAGGAGATAGCTTTTTGTATTGGGGTGAAAAAAGAGTGCTCTTTGTCGGGTCCGCCAAACATACCCAAACCATTTTCCGGAAGGTGAGCATTTACTATCTTAAAATAGTCGGCCGGAATAATACAGTCAGAATCAAAAAATATCAGATACTCTCCATTGGCCTCCTCAGCTCCCCTGTTTCTAGCCAATCCGGGGCCACCATTTTCCTGAACTATATATTTAATATCGAGTTCCTTGAAGTAACATTGTATCTCCTTTTCGCACGGCCTTTCCGATCCATCCTCCACCAGAATAACTTCAATATCGCTCTTGTGCGACTGTAGAGTTAATGAGTCCAATAGCTCTACAATTTCATCAGGACGATTATATATAGGGATAATTACAGAAAATCTTGGCATATCGAACTTGTTTTGATGCAAAGATAGTAAGAATCCACAGGATATCGGTTAAATTTTTTTGGCTAAATATTAGTTCGTAACTTGCAGTTGATTTTTACAAGATACAAGATGCAAGAATGATAATACCAGAGCAAAAGAAAAAAGGCTTTATCATAAGGCTTTATCACAGTTTTGGGTATGCGCTAAACGGATTTAAGACTCTGATTACTGAGGAGGTAAATGCCAGAGTGCATACCATGGCAGCCATTATTGTTATTGCCATGGGTCTCTTTCTTGAAATCTCTTTAACTGAATGGCTGATTCTCACCATCGTTATAGGTCTTGTTTTTGCATTTGAAATTATGAATACAGCCATTGAGAATCTTGCTGATTACGTCTCTCCGTCAAAACAAGATGCCATTAAAAAGGTGAAAGACCTTGGTGCTGCCGGTGTTCTTGCAAGTGCCATAATTGCCATAATTACCGGATTGATAATTTTTTTGCCAAAGATTATTATGTTGTTTTGAAAGAATTGCTGTATAATAATTGCTTGTCAGATGACTTCAGGTGAGAGGGTGAAGACAACCTACTTCTCCATATCTTCAATATGCAGGTTAAGTGCAACCACGGAAATCTGAATCTCCCATATCGATAGAGTCAGTGAAACAATCATTCCTACAAGAGCAAGGATAAAGGTTACTGAGCCTGCTATATTCATGTGGAGGTAGATTAAGAGGGTAGAAGAGATACTCATAAAGAGGCTTATTACACCCATTATCTGCATCCATTTTATAAGGTTAAGTCTTCTTCTCAAATTCTTAATCTGTCCAAGAAGAACATTATCTTTGTTCTTCTTATATCCTGAATAGAGGGTTCTAACAATTTGAGCATAGGCCAAAAATCTATTTGTGTATGCAAGTAGTATTAAGGATACTGCGGAAAACAGTAGTGCTGGTGTTGTTATGGTTAATTCGAACATGATTCTATGGATAGACGGTTGTTCTATGGTTGAATGGTTATTTTAATTTAGCCTGCAGTATTCATGAATTTTCTCGCAAAGGCGCTAAGTCACAAAGAGTAAGTAAATTAATAACTCATGCTCAAAATATTCAATATTAGTAAGTTCAATCAATTTGATTTGCCATCTTACTCTTTATCTACACTTTGCGCTTTTGCGTCTTTGCGTCTTTGCGTGATGAATTATTCAGGTTAGTATTTACTTAAAGATATTTCCCAATTTTTTCTTCAAGTCTTTAACCTGCTTTTTCACATTCTCATCCTTAATAAGCTCATCAATTGCTTTGTCGGCCTCCTTAGTCAGCTCTTTACCCAATACCTCTTTAGCCTTATCCAGATTAAGACTTATTTTCGGATCTTTGGTTGTGCCTTTAACAATAATATCTATAGGCACATCGTCGCCCGAGGTTGGAATTGCACCTCCAAGAAATCCCGCAAGAGTTGCCAGCTCCTTACGACTGACCGGCATTATAAGCTTATAATCTATCGTCTGGTCAAGTCCTTGCTTTCCCTGAATTTTCAACTCTTTATTGTAGATGTTAGCTGTAAATGGCTCAACAATCAGACTCCCTTTGTCAAGTTTAAAGTTAACGTTCAGATCCTTTGCCACCATCTTTTTGTATCTCTCATTTTTCAGCATAGCTGCTATACCATTCTGTATTTTGGAATCGGAGATTTCTATTCCTTTTGACTTCAGATTCCCCCCTCCATCGACAGAAGAGATAATGGGAGATGTATCTTTACCCAAAAGGCTGTAATATTTGAATCCGGCAGAGACTTTTCCTTGAGCATTTTTTGCAATCGGCACTATTGAGTCTACCACACTGAAGGAGTGAGCAGCCCTGTTTATGTCAATATTGGTTGCTTTGACATCAAAATCAACAAAGGGCTTAGTAACATCATGAGTACTGTACTGACCTGTTAGATTTATTGCTCCGTCAAGAAGAGCCATGTTGAGGCCGTCTAAGATGACCTTTCCGTCAATTATAGTAACTTTACCCTTACTGTTTGTGATAGTAAGCTTGTCGTACAGAATCTTGTCTATTTTAGAGTTAAGGATAAAATTGATATTTTTTGGTACAATCACCACCTCTGCCGTAACAGAGTCCTCAGTGGTACTACCCTCCAAACTACTCATGGTCATCAAATCATTTGCATCAATCAGTTTTGAGTAGTGATTCAATTTCCCTTTGAGTGTACCATCTTTCAGTACGTATGAGAGATAATTTTCCAGCTTGCCTGTCATGCTAAAATCACTTCTACCCATACGGCTGTTAAATGACTTAAGCTGCATATAACGAGGAGTAAACACCATCTCGGCAATATCAATAGAGACACCTTTAGGCAGGTCGCTGTCCGAATAGAAGAAATCCTTCATCGCAGCACTTCCATTAGCCTTGATATCCTCGTAGGCCTCCTTCTCAATCATACTGTAATCGCCGTCAATAATAAGGTCGGTAGTGATAATGCCTTTTATAGTAAAGCTGTCGATAGGAATCGCATTTGAGAGAGAACTCAAATTAATCTTTCCAACTGCCTTACCGCTAAATGCCGGATTTGTAACAGGATGGATAATCTTTATTCCTGCATCAAACGGGTTTCCTGCCAGTACGAAATGAAATTTCTCCACATTGGTAACTGTGCCGTCAGCTGAACCTCCGAGATTATCAATCATACAGCGGATATTAATATCTTCAATCGATTCAGGCAGGTCGGGGTACTGTACTTTTCCATCGTTAACAGATAGGTCGACGTTGAAAGCAGGAAGGTTATCTGCATCAACAAAATCCCCTTTTACCCTAGTCACAAAAGAGAAGTTACCCGAGGTTTCTACATCTTCAATATCTTTAAGGTAGACCTCCGGTACAAGGGTAAGTAGTGTTTTTAGGTCAGATTTTTTTGCGGAAACTGTAAGATCAATTGCTGTTGACTCCTCCTTTGGTTGAACAGAACCTTCTATCCCGAGTGCCAGTCCGTTAAGGCTTAATTCATTATCAAGCATAGTAAAAACCATACTCTCTAAGTCAGCTTTTATTTTAGCATCAAGCCACACCTTAGCCCTGTTCATATACTTAACTCCATCCATTTTTACTGTAACAGCATCTATACTGCTATTGAAAGAGAGCTCGGTTATCTTTTCAGACATATCACCTGAAAGAGAGAGGTTAAACCCATCTACCTCTGCATTCATATCGGAGGTAAGGTCATCATATTTTACCATCCCATTCACAACCTTGAAAGAGTTAATACGAGCAGTTACGTCGGATGCTTCGCTATCTTCAGGCAGAGGCTCTTTATCCTCTGTCTCTATCATAATATCCCAGTTAGCAGTAGAGTCAGGCAGTACTTTGGCATAAATTTCCGGATGGTCGATAACTACCTCTTTAACCTCAATTACATCAGAAAAAGCACTGCTGATATCTACAACAATGGCAAAGCGATTAAGAGACAAGAGGGTGTCACCGTCAAAACTATCCTTACCCGAAATGGTTAACCCATTAAGATGAACGCTAAAGTTGGGGAAATTGCGTAATAGCGAGAGAGATACTTTATTGTAGCTAACCTTTGCATTTACACTGTTGTTTATCTCTTCGTTAATTAACTTTTCTACCTTTCCTTTAAAGAAGAATGGTAGTATTAATAAGAGGATAATAAATGATAAAACAGTAATTGAAAATATTTTAAGAAACTTTTTCATGTATTATATTTTTATACATCTTGTACAAATATATAAAAACTTAGAGTGCCCTACATATTTAACCTCTTAAAAGAGGTTAAATAATAACTAAATTGCATTGAAAAGGGTAATTAATGCAGATTAAAAACTCTTCATCTGTGATTTTATTCAAAAAATATGATAACTTCACTTGTGGTACCTAAAAAAAGTATTTAGCCGTAGGAGTTTATTGCTCTAAACAATAACTTTAAGAGAGAGAGGGTTGATTTTAATAGTCACCCTCTTTCCAAAAAAAACGGGCTCACCGTCAACATGACCCGATAGTTCGTTGGGGTGATCAATGGTAATATTTTTGGCTTTCACTATTCTGTCAAGAAATCCTCTGATGTTATTTTTTCGAAGCATTGAAATTAGCATAGCAGGAGCCGCAATCTTCGGAAATCCATTAATGATGCATACATCAATAAGTCCGTCATCAATTTCAGCATCGGGAGCTATGAAGATATTGTTGCCATACTGCGATGAGTTGGCAAAACTTATCAGGTATGCCTTTATATTCAATTCTTCGTTATCAATTGTTAAATGATATTTTGTGGGCTTATAAGTGGTAAATTCTGCAGCAACTACCTTTATGTATGTAGCTATACCCCGATGTTTACTTTTGGCAAATAGATGGCTTATATGAGCATCAAACCCAACTCCTGCGACATTAAGAGAGTAGAACTCATTTATTTTTATTGTATCAATACATCTAGTCTGAAGCCGGTTTAACAGTTTAACTGCTTTTTGAGGATTTAAAGGAATCTTCAGGTATCGGGCCAATCCATTGCCTGATCCGGTAGGAATAATGGCCAGTGCAGTGTCAGTTCCTATTAGTGCAGAACCAACCTCATTTACGGTTCCGTCTCCGCCTACCGCAACAACAATATCGTACCTTCCAACAGCCTCTTTGGCCAGTTTGTTAGCGTGAGCCCGGTATTGTGTGTATTTAATATCCACACTTAACAATAAAGAGTCAATGTTATCACCAATAAGATTTTCAATAACCTTCTGCTTTCCCACCCCGGATATGGGGTTTATCAATACCAATACTTTTTTTACCATTTATGGCTGGAATTTACACAATCTACAACTCTTAATAATTCTCTATCGTTTATAAATATAGTTTAAATTCTAAATTTGATGGCTATATTATTCACGAAAATAGAAATTCTTTTTTAACTGACTTTTTTAAAACAATACTCCGTTATAAACTTAAGCGGCAATAGTACCAAAATACAATAGTTTGTCCAATCTCTTTTTATTTTTAGCATAGTATGGATTAATCCCGAACACGTC
>JALVBA010000367.1 GCA_027010905.1 Marinilabiliaceae bacterium | reverse complement strand
CTTATTTACTAACTAATGTTTAGGAGGAGGGTAAAAAGGTTGATTTGTTATAGTTAGGGTGAAAGATATATAGCAGACTTCCATTTTTTATAAGCTCTATTGTTTTTATAGAACTCTTAAATGAAAACCAGATTATTACCCCGGGTACAAATATAATTTAAACTAATGTTTTTTGTGGATTAAATCACTTATAGTAACGATTTTATGTCACTGATGCACTATTGAAAGACTAATACTATTTGTGCATTGGTGGTTAATTATTATTTGTGTCTATCTATTCATCTCTTCTTTTAGCACTGGGAATTTAGCTCCACTCTTTTTCTGCATTTTGCGCAGTTGCTTCAGCAGATTCTCAGTTTTTTGTGGGTATTGCTCTGCCTGATTATTGTGCTCTCCTATATCATTTTTCAGATTGTACAGCTCAACTTCGCCGGTTTCGTAGAACTCGATTAGAGCCCAATCGCCTTGCCTGATTGAAGCTCCCGGAGTCCATGCGCTACCGTGATACTGAGGGTAGTGCCAAAAGAGGGATTTCCGATTAATAGTCTGGCCTTTAAATGTAGGAGTGAGACTAACGCCATCTATATACTGCTCCGGTAAGGGATATAATCCAGCCAGATCAACTAGAGTGGGGTATAGATCCATGCTCACCACAGGTTCGTTAACCACCTTAATTTGGTACTCATTTCCGGGGATTTTTATTATCAGAGGTATTCGTATTCCTCCCTCATAGCACCACCCTTTTCCAGCCCTCAGGGGGAATAGTGATGTTGGTGCACCTTTGCCATAGAGGGTACTCAGTCCTCCATTGTCGGATGTGAAGACAATAATTGTATTATCATCAATATTCAAGTCCTTAAGTTTTTGAATCAGACGACCCACATTTTCATCCATTGCATAAACCATTGAAGCATATTTTGGATTGTTTTGCTCTGTTTTTGTCCATCCACCATGCTCCTTAACAGAACCTCCATTAGGAGCAGGAGAGAGCTGCTCAGCTTTTTTCTTAAACTTTTCGATATATTTTTTACATCCTTGAATGGGAGAGTGTACGGTGTAGAATGAGAGGTAGGCAAAGAATGGTTTGCCATCTCCATTTTCCAAATTGTTCTCAATAAATTTAATTGTTTCATTGGTAAGCCTGTCGGTCAGATATTCACCTTTGGGACCATCTGCCAATTGTGGGTTTTTGTATGGTGAGTAGTAACCGCCACGGGGCGAGCCTGTGTGGTTGCCCCCAATATTAATCTCAAATCCCTGATCTTCGGGGAAAAATCCCTCTTTGCCGAGATGCCATTTTCCGGCAAAAAATGTGTGGTATCCATCATCTCTGAATGCCTCTGCCATGGTGTACTCCTTTAGAGGCAACTCATTAAGTATTGAAGGTGTTTTTAACTTCTTGTTTTTGTCGCCTGCACCGGGAATCCAGTCGGTTATACCAATACGGGCAGGGTGTTTGCCTGACATCAATGCTGCTCGTGTGGGAGAACAAACGCTACCACCGGCATAAGCATCGGTAAACTTAATTGCTGAGGATGCCAGCTTGTCGATGTTTGGTGATTCGTAAAATGTACTGCCATAGCACCCCAGATCGTTCCACCCCAAATCATCAACAAGAATAAAAAGGACATTTGGCTTTGTCTGTTTGTGAGTGCAGGAGTTTAGTAAAACCAGTTGGACAGATAGTAGGGTGATAAATAGAGATTTCATGATAGGTGTGTTAATATTTAATATTTAAAAACAGGAGCTAATTTTAAATTAACAACGCGAACTGTTTCTCTCCAAAATGCTATTCCGTAACCTTCACAATAGATTTAAAGAGACCTTTGTTCTCTTCAATCTTTTCGTCATTTCCATAAACACAAATTACATTTTGATTAAGTACACTCTGAACCATCTTCTCCATAGCTCTGATATCGGTATCGGTAGTGTTTAATACTTCAGCTCTTTCCGTTTTCAGTTGCTCATGCGTCTCTTTACGCAGGTAGCGGGCAAAGGAGGTGGCTCCCTTTTGCGAGGCTGTCATTGGGCTATCCATTCCGGCAATAGTACCGATGATGAAACGCGTCATTGTTTTCTCATCAGCTTTGAAGTTATGCAGGAACTCCGGTGTTTTTGCGTAGTTGTCCAGAGTCTCCTTAAGGTTAGGGTCACGGTATGATGCAAAGTAGGCCTGCCCTGAAGGTGAGAATCCGCAAAATCCACCATAGGCACCACCAAGAACACGTATCTGAGTTTGCAGGTAGTCTCTCGAAAGAACCTGTTTCAGTACCCTCATCTTACCGTTCCATTCAAATCCCAACTTCCTAAAGTCATACCCCTGAATTACAAATTGAACTTTAGATGAAGTTTCTAGACCTTCATTTTTGTTTTCGAACTTAAATTTCCAATCACTGTAATTAATAGGAGTGTTGGGCAGTATAGAAGTTACCTTTTTTAACGCATCAGTAAAAGCCGGGTAGTTGTCGTCCGAGCAGGTAACGGCAGCCAGCATGTTATTTTGGTTAAAGATGAGTGATGCAGTCTTTTTAAGGTTTGCAATAACTTCATCTTTCTCTTTATCGAAATTTTGCGTGATGGCAGTGATAAAGCGATAGTACATTAGTCCGCCGGTTAATTCATTGAACATACCCGCATTCGAAAAATAGGATGAAGTACGCGTAATAGCAACATTCACGCCGTTATTTTTCACACCTGCTTCAACCTGAGCCTGATGACGGATAAAAAGTGATTTTAGTCTTTCAGCATCGTCAAATATAGTGTTTGTTAATATTTCAGCTGTGAGGCTGAAGAGTGTGTCCGTTTTTTCTTTAGTTGCTTTTGCTGAGATGATAAACTTAGGTATCACCTTGTCATCCGAATTGTCTTCAGGGTATGTGCTTACGAAAGCCGAAAATCCTCCGGTATTAATATTTAGTTCGTTATCTAACTCACCGTAACTTAGGTTTTCGGTGTTTAGTTTCGAAATTAGTGTAGACAACAGGTTGGCATAAGGAATCAGCTTTTGTGGAATAGTTCTTAAGTCAAAATATAGTCTTGAATATATTATGTTGTTTGTAAACTCTTCATGTTGAAGGATTTTCAAACCATCAGTTTCGTTTTCTTTAACGCTGTACCACTCAACTTCAGGGCTTATATCCGAAAGCTGAAGCATCGGGATAGTAGCCAGTGCTTTGGGGGAGTCCTCCTCTTTCTGATACTTCTTTAGCTCTTTGGTTGTTTCAACCAGCTTTTTAAGTTCATCCTTACTTAATGACTCTTTGTACTCTGCAAGTTCCCGGTTTATTTTAGCTGTAAGTTCACTTTGTAATCCCGGCTTAGGTTTTAAAACAGTAAGCAGAGTGTGTGGGTTACCAATCAGATACTTCTGAATTAACTTCTCTAGCATATCTGTGTTCAACGACTCCTTCACTTTATCAAGAGGTTCGTTGTACTCCAGTCCTAGGAATGGGTCGTCAGTAAACATCCATCCCTGATAACTCATAAAGAGATACATCATACCTTTCTGCGGAGTATCACCCTCTTTCAGGTTGAACTCAATACGATTGATTATCCCTTCCAAAATTTTTTTGTCAATGCCTTTCTTGCTAACCTCTTTCAGGGTGTTAAAAACTATCTTCTTAAATTTATCCTTGTCCTCCGGATTTGCATTTCGTACCTGTATTTCAAAAACATTTTGCAGTGCTTCGTTAAATGTTGCTGTTACATCCTGTCCAATACCGGCCTTCTGGAGTGCAAGACGTATCGGCCCCGATTCGTGACTTACCAACGCATCCGACAGCACATCCATTGCCATGCATAGAGCCCTGTCGCTACTTTGGCCGGCAACAATACTCAAATTGAGAAATGATTGATTTTTTGTGTCGCTACCTTCAGCAGGTGGGTAGCTCTTAACCTGCTCTTTCATGGCTGGAAAAGGCTTCTGAAGAGGGATTGATATCTCACTATCCGATTTGATAAAATTCGAGAGATAGTTTGAATTAATGAATTCTAACTCTTTGTCGAGGTCACCATTACCGTAAAGCAGAATGTAACTGTTGGAAGGGTGGTAATATTGTTTGTGAAAATCAACAAAATACTCATACGTAAGCTTTGGTATCTCTGTAGGATACCCACCTGAAGATACGCCGTATGTGTTGTTGGGGAAGAGTGCCTTATACACCTGATATCCAACTTCGCGCTCAGGATTAGAGAAAGCCCCTTTCATCTCGTTGTAAACTACTCCCTTGTAGGTAACATCACCATCAATACTGTCGAGTTCATGGTGCCATCCCTCCTGCATAAATATACGTTTATCTGTTAGTACATTGGGATAAAAAACAGCATCAAGATATACATGCATTAAATTAAAATAGTCATTATCGTTCATGCTAGCCACCGGATAGGTTGTGAAATCTGAGCCGGTCATAGCATTCAAAAATGTGTTTAGTGAACCTTTCATCAAAACGTCAAACGGGCTCTTTACCGGGAAGTGTTTTGAACCGTTAAGTACCGAATGCTCCATAATATGGGGTGTTCCGTAGTCGTTCTGAGGTGTGGTTTTGAAAGCAATATTAAATAACTTGTTAGGGTCATCGGTTGCTATTTTGAAAAGTCGAGCGCCACTTTTCTCATGTTTAAAGTAGTAGCATTCAGCATTTACTTCCTTTACAAATCTCTTCTCAACAAGTTTAAAACCGTTATACATTCTGTTTAATTTATATTTTTCGTTAGAGGTGCATGACCCCAAAATGGTCATGAGTGCGACAAAGATAGTAAGTTGTTTCATCTTCTTGGAAGTTGTGTTTATGTCTTCATTTCCTGTATATCGCGACGACTCTATTGCTCCGTGTTTAATGCTCAGGATCCCGGATTTTGAATTTCAAATATAGTGTTTTTATTATTTCTCAATGACTCATTT
>JALVBA010000366.1 GCA_027010905.1 Marinilabiliaceae bacterium | reverse complement strand
ATTTTAATAACCCCACGCAGCATTTATATATTTTTAAGCATCATTAAGTTATAATCTAAAAAAAAATTGCACAAGTTTATATATTGATACTTCTGTCTAAAAATCTAAAAGTTTAATTAAAAATGAAATACAAAATTTTAAAATTAAGCACGGTAATCCTGCTCTTTGCATTTATTGGAGCAAGTTGCCAAAAAGATGAACTACCCTCATTAAAAGACAAGATTTTAACTGTTATTGAAATAGTCTCAAATGGTTGTAAAGAACCATTAAAATCAACTGAAACATAACGGTATATCGAACTGAAAGTCGAAGGAGAAATCCAACTCAGAGTTAAGTTTATTAATGCCAGTTTAAACTGTTGTCCTGAAAAAATTACTTCCGACGCTTTTATTCAAAACGAAATTTCTTAAGCTAATCAATACTACATCAGATATTGAGTGTGTTATCTCCGTCGTGACAACTCAATCTATCTCTGTTTTCAACGCTCTCACCTTTTTCAGTTGAGGCCATTCATTGTGGAGTGATTTGTCATTGGCCTGTTTAATTCCGGGAGTGCTTCGTCCGTCATCAATACATTTCATCAGTATATTGTATAGCTCTTCCACCTTTTCAGGATGTTTGTCGTAAACATTATTTTTTTCAGCAATATCGGTTGAAAGGTTATAGAGTTGAAGCTCCGGTATTCCTAACTCTTTTGCTTTTTGGGGTTTAGGGGCAGACCAGCCACCGGAGCCGGGACACAGCTCAAGTTTCCACTCACCTTTACGAATGGAGAAACTACCGTTGATAGAGTGGTGAATAGTGTACTCTCTTTGGTAATCCGGATTATTTGGACTCTTAAAAACAGGCAGTAGGCTGTAGCTGTCTTCACCTTCACTATCTGTTAATGTTACACCGGCAATGTTGGCAACTGTTGCCATAAAATCAGTTGAACAAGCAGTGTTTTGTTGTACTTTGTTCCTTTGGGTATTACATTTGGCCATTTTGCAATGTATGCTATCCTGTGTCCTCCTTCAAAGATGTCAGCCTTGTAACCTCTGAAAACATAACTTGGGTTGTGCCCTTTAGCAAGTAGTACATCAAATTTAGCCTGAGGAGAGCAGCCGTTGTCAGAGGTGAATATAATTAAGGTGTTATCTTCAATACCTGCATCCTTGAAACAAAACAGCAAAGCCAATTGCAGCTAATAGAAGATAAATACTCTTCATTTTTTCTTTGATGTTTTGGTCGTAGTTATTCGTAGCTGTTTTGATTCCTCAAATCCTCAAATTCATTTAATCAACTTATGCATTCGTAGCCAGTTTTCACAATCTTTTGGCCAAAAAGAAACGGAGCCCTTTAGCTTTTTCATTCCAAAACCGTGACCTCCTTTTTCATAAATGTGCATTTCAACGGGTATGTTATATTTGTTAAGTGCAGTGAAATAGTTGATACTGTTTTGTATCGGAACAGATATATCGTTGGCTGCAAGAGCAATAAATGCGGGTGGGGTTTTTTCATCCACCATCTGGTCATTTGAGAAATTAGTCACCTTGTCGTCGGTTGGATTATCTCCCAGCAGGAATGTTCTGGAGCCCATGTGTGTAATCGACTTCTCCATTGAGATTACGGGATAGATAAGGATTGAGAAGTCGGGGCGGGCACTTACCGGATTTTTGCAGTTGTATAGTTGAACATCGTAGTGTGTCGACAGGGTTGAAGCAAGGTGACCTCCGGCTGAGAAACCCATTATTCCAATCTTATTCTTATCGATATTCCACTTTTTGGCATCACCCCTGACAATTCGTATGGCTTTTATAGCATCCTGCAAAGGCCCAGTCTCTTTGTCCATCATTATTATATCACTGGGTAGCCTGTATTTAAGAACAAAAGCGGTTATTCCAAGTTCATTCAGCCATTTCGCTACTTTATACCCTTCATGGTCGATTGCCAGGATATGGTATCCGCCACCCGGACAGATGATAACTGAAGTTCCCGTTGCTCTATCCTCAGGAGCAGGGAAGACAATCAGCTCAGGATCCGAAACACGAGATGCTCTCGTTATATTATCAGTGCCTGTTTCGGACGATTCTACATAGGAGGGATTAAGCTTAGAGCCCGGTATCGACTCAGGCCATAGTTTTATTACTTGTTGTTGCGCAAAAATATCAGATAGTGTCATGAAAAAAAATAATGATGTAAATAATGGAATAAAAAATAGACGTTTCATTAGTGTTTTAATTTATGTTTGTTAATGTTTTATTTAATCCTGTAACCCTTTATAACTCCCGGTACTTGTTAATTCTGGTAATTAGTCCGTGCTCAATATTCCAATGAGATATAATTCCATTTTATCCTGTCTCATTAAGAAATGCTGAATTCTTATACTTAGTGATAGTAGGAGCCTCCTCCGGACTGTTAAAGACCATATCAAAAATATAAAAAAAAGCTTAATTTATGGTGTTTTTATGTTTTTTTCTATCACTTCCAGTTCAACAAGCTCAATCTTTCTGAATTCTGTGGGGTGGCTTTCTGCCTGAATAGCAATGAAACCTTCACCAAGTGGAGTGCCTTCAGCTATTGGAAAATCTTTGGGTTTATTTGAGCCTCCAATTGTTGGGTTATCGTATGACAGAACCTCTTTTCCCTCAACAAAATGTGTTATGTCTTTACTACTGTGAACTTTTATCTCAACAGTTACCCACTGTTCACCGTTGTATGTTTTTGCCGAAGAGGAGGTGCAGTGTCTTGTGATAAGTTTGCCATCAATTTCAATGTTTGTTCCCGGGGTACACACACCGGCTGTTGGTCTTTCTCCCTTTTCGTTACCACCCAAAAGCTGTGCTTCAATCGAAACAGGGAAGTTCTGGTTTAACTCCATGCTTTCGGGCGACTGGCAGTGAAGCATCAGTCCATTGTTCCTGAATGCCCAGTCTGGACCACCTTTAGCCTGATCACCTGTAAACCGGTATTCAACTCTTAACTTATAGTTTGATAATTTTGTCTTGTAAAATAGATGACCGAATTTGTTGTTGAACTTATCATACTCATCGTACGAAACTTTTAATATGCCATCCTCAACACGGAAAGTGTTTTTGTAGTTCACATTTAGAGGCTCGCCGGCAAATTTGCTTGTCCAGTCATTAATGTCTTTACCATTGAAAAGTTGTATCCATGAGCCTTTTTCTCTGTACTCAGTGATGTGTTTGGATTTACTTGTTTTTAACTTCATGTTACAGGAGAAGATGAAAAATAGTATAGGGAGTAAAATATACTTCATAACTGATAGCTTTATGTTTATTTGTGGTGATACTAAGGTAGTAAAATTTTGGCTAGTTATTGTATATGGTACTATTACATCTTAAATCATAGAGCAATATGAGTTTCTTAAGAAGTTAACATTTCCAAAGAGATTGTGCGACTACTCATCAGGAAAATCGCGTTTAACTTTTTTTCAGTTTATTATAATGTTACGGTGCTCTGCACCTTATTGTAGGTTGAATATTTATTTAGCGAGACACTCAAAATTTTTAAAAGCGATACCTCTGAATTACTCATTTTATTTCGTGTAGAACCTAAAAAAGATTATTTTTACAACCCGATAGATAATACAATCAATAAATAATATTTAAAAATGGAATTAAAATCAATTGAAGAGTGCAAATACTCAATGCTTATACCTACAAGCATGGGAGTTCGTATTACTCCTGTTAATGGTCAAGCAGTACACAGTAGTGATACGTTTAAAATGCAGGCAACTAGTGCAGAGACTAATGTGGCCAGTGTGGCTTCATATCTTGGTATGCCAGTGAAAGTGCTGACTGCTTTTGTTAAAGACAGCCCCATAGCTCGATTAATTAAAGATAATCTTGCCGGTCGTCACATGGATTACGAAGGACCGGAGGTGGAGCAAGGTGACCCATGGGGGTATCGTCATCAGTTCAATATTGCTGATAGTGGTTACGGCTCACGTGGCCCGCGTGTGCATAACGACAGGGCAGGAGAGGTTGGCCGTACGCTGAATGTTAAAGATTTCGACCTTGATAGAATCTTTGGAGATGAGGGTGTGCAGATTGTTCACTTGTCAGGTTTAATAGCAGCACTATCGCCCGAAACAGGGCAGTTCTGTCTTCAGATAGCAAAGGCCGCAAAAAAGTATGGCACAAGAATATCGTTTGACCTTAACTACCGTGCGTCATTTTGGGTAAACCGCGAGAAGGAGCTGGCAGATATATTTCACAGTATAGCCTCTGTATCAGATGTTCTTATTGGTAACGAGGAGGATTTTCAGCTTTGTCTTGGAATTGAAGGGCCTGAAGCGGGTGGTAAAGATATCGGTGCTAAAATAGAGGGTTTTAAAGGGATGATTAATGAGGTTAAAAAGGCCTACTCAAATGCATCAGTGTTTGCTACTACACTACGTGAGGTGGAGAGTGCAAATAGTCATTTGTGGGGTGCAATAGTTGCTGAGGGCGATAACTGGCATGTTGTTGAGCCACGAAGGATAGGTGTTTTAGACAGGATTGGCGGAGGTGACGGATTTGTTGGTGGTATGCTTTATGCAATACTTAAAGAGTGGCCTGCCGATAAATGGATCCAGTTTGGATGGGCTACAGGAGCATTGGCAACTACTCAGCTTACCGATTATGGTCAGCCTGCTGATGAAGATCAGGTGTGGAGTATCTGGGAAGGTAATGCCAGAGTGAAAAGGTAGAGATATAGAATAATAAGAACCTAACCTGTATTATTTATGAATTTTCTCGCAAAGGCGCTAAGTCACAAAGAGTAAGTGAATTAATAACTAATACTTAAAGTATTCAACAATAGTAAGTTCAATCAATTTGATTTGCCATCTTACTCTTTACTCTATACTTTGCGCTTTTGCGTCTTTGCGTGATATATTATTCAGGCTAAATGTCTGTTCAATACTCCGTTATAAACTTA
>JALVBA010000365.1 GCA_027010905.1 Marinilabiliaceae bacterium | reverse complement strand
AAAGAAGTACATAAAACACAAATAATTGTAAAACTAAAATAATTAATCATGGGTGAATTTGGACCAATTTTCTTTATCGCAGCGCTAGTCGTTCTATTCTTTGTTTTTCTCTATTACGTACCGATACTTCTCTGGTTTTCAGCCTTAGTATCAGGAGTACGCATTAGTCTTTTGCAGCTTGTTTTGATGCGAATCAGAAAAGTACCTCCGGGAGTTATTGTACGAGCAATGATTGAAGCGTACAAGGCAGGTATCAAAGACCTAAAACGTGACGATTTGGAGGCTCACTATCTGGCCGGCGGGCATGTTGAGAGAGTGATACATGCTTTAGTATCTGCCAATAAGGCAAATATTGACCTAACTTTTCAGATGGCTACAGCAATTGACCTTGCCGGTCGTGATGTGTTTGAAGCAGTTCAGATGTCAGTTAATCCTAAAGTGATTGACACTCCTCCGGTTGCTGCTGTTGCAAAAGACGGTATTCAGCTTATCGCCAAAGCAAGGGTGACTGTTCGTGCCAACATCAAACAGCTTGTTGGTGGTGCAGGTGAAGAGACAGTTCTTGCCAGAGTTGGTGAAGGTATTGTATCCTCTATCGGATCATCACACACACACAAGGCTGTACTTGAAAATCCCGATTCAATATCTAAAGTTGTACTTAGTAAAGGACTTGATGCAGGTACCGCTTTTGAGATTCTCTCAATTGATATTGCCGATATCGACATAGGTAAAAATATCGGAGCTACCCTCCAGATGGATCAAGCCGAAGCTGATAAAAATATTGCACAGGCAAAAGCTGAAGAGAGACGAGCAATGGCAATTGCTCTTGAACAGGAGATGAAGGCAAAATCGCAAGAGGCACGTGCGAAAGTGATTGAAGCGGAAGCAGAGGTTCCTAAAGCTCTGGCAGAAGCATTCCGCTCAGGTAACCTTGGAGTTATGGACTACGTGAAATACAAAAACGTAAAGGCAGACACTGCCATGAGAGAGTCATTGGCAAAGCCTCCTTCAACTAAGAAACCAAAAGACGGCAAATAAAATTTTTTTATACAAATTATAATTTTCTAAACCTGACAATTCTGTACAAATTATCCAATCAGACCTGTCAGGTTTAAAATTATTTTTTCAAAAAATGTTTTTGGAGTTCCCATTCAAATTCTTACTTTTGCAAGCGCATTAAAAAAGAGACTTAAATACAGAAACAGACAACGGTTTGTTTTTAATAATTTGATAAAAAAATTAATTAAGCATAAAACCAGGAGAGGTGGGAGAGTGGCTTAATCCACCGGTTTGCTAAACCGGCGTACGGGTAACACTGTACCGGGGGTTCGAATCCCCCCCTCTCCGCTTTTTTACTCTACAAAATTCTTTTGAATGATGTAGAGTTTTTCTTTTTTAGTCAAGTTGCAGTTTTGTAATAATTGATTATCTTTGCACCGCTGAAAAATTATTAGTGACAGCATTTCGGGGTATAGCACAGTCCGGTTAGTGTACCTGGTTTGGGACCAGGGGGTCGCAGGTTCGAATCCTGCTACCCCGACAGAGAAAGGGAAGTCAATTAATTGGCTTCCCTTTATTTGTATGGCTAAGTTTTGTGTATACATTTGCATTATGAAAATCGTCCTTGCACCCATACAAAGCTACACTCATACCTTTTACAGATATGCCCATGCAAAGGTATTTAACAGCTTCGACAAGTACTACACACCTTTCTTTGAGGAGAACAGTAATAACAGCTGGAAACCTGCACTGCTACCAGAACTCAACAGAGAGTTGAACCTCCAAGCACCACTTGTACCACAGATTGTGACAAACACCCCGGAATTTCTAATACATTCTGTCAGGAAGTTTGCTGAGTTGGGATTCAACGAGATAAATCTGAATATGGGTTGCCCCTTCCCTATGCTTCTGAAACGGAAAAAGGGTGCAGGGTTAATACAGGAACCTAAACTCGTGGAGGAGATACTAAACTCCTTCTTCAAACAGACGAGTATTACCGGGCTATCAATAAAAATGAGGTTAGGAGTAAACAACTCGGATGAGTGGGAGAAGATAATCCCGGTACTTAATGATTTTCCCGTTGCGGAGGTAATAGTTCATCCTCGCACAGCAAAACAGAACTATGGTGGCGTTGTGAATTGGGATGAGTTTGAAAAGCTATCCGAAAGGTGTAGCCATCCGGTAACAGGCAATGGCGATATTAACAGCAGGCAAGATTACATATCACTACAAAATCGTTTCCCCCACATCTCCTCATGGATGATTGGCCGCGGCGCATTAGCTGATCCTTTTTTACCGGATTCTATTAAGGGTGTAAAGTACTCCGAAGATGAGAGGCGAGAGCTATTTGTTAAATTCCACGAGGTGTATCTGCAAACAGTAAACAATAGTTTTCCGGTATGGAATCATGCATTTAATTATATGAGAAGTTTCTGGTACTACCCCCTGCAAAAAGCAGAAAACGGCCAACGACTCTACAAAAAACTGAAAAAATATCTGATCAGGGAGGAGTATATCGTATGGAGTAATGAGATGTTAATCTGACCCGAAATAATACAACCTGATAAGTTATGAATAACTATCTAGTCAAACATGAAAAAGTCCTCTATTTTTCACATACAAGCTTTTAACTAAAGTTTGCCTACCTTTTTGATACGCCTTTCATTTTTGTCTTGACACAAAAACGAAACAAAAAAGTCAAGGCTTATTTACAGTAGCACTCTCCACACTTTTGAGAATTAAGTTCTATTGAGGGATCTCCTCGTTCCTCGGAGCTTCTCAATCTCCCTAAATTTTCAAAAGCATTCCAAGCACTACTGTAAAGAGGCCGATTTAATATGTTGATTTTTTTAAATCATTATTGCTAGGCTTTTAGCTAACTTCTTAATAACCTTGCAAATAATCAACATATAATAAGAAGTTTTCAATAAATGCATCTTGTAAATCAATACGTTAAATACTAAAATGACCTTTTTCACGCTCGACTATCTATTTATCTTAGTGTTTTTTGTGCCTTAGGCCTTGACAACAAAACATTAGTCCGTGTGAGCTTTCGTTAAAATACAGAAAGAAACATTTTCTTTCACATCTCTTGTAATATTTCATAGGTGATTTCTCCGTATTTTTGTAACATTTCATAGGCAATTTTGAAATATCTTGTAATATTTCATAGGCAATTTGGATACAAAGCAAAAAGGAAGCAAAGAGAAAGCCATGCAAAAAATTTACACGGCTTCCTTTATCATCTGAAAGAGTTTCATCTCAAACCCCTTAAAAAATAATATCTTTTATGCTGACACTTTGTTCTCTTTAGTTGCCAGCCCAAGGTATAACAAGTATACGGCGCAAATAACCAATACAATTATTCCACCCGGCAGCCATGCATCCATTGCAAGCCCTACAATGAAAGGGATAATAGCACCTCCACTTATAGCCATCATCATTAACCCGGAAATCTCATTCGCCCTTTCCGGCATTTTGCCAACAGTTATTGAGAAGATGAGAGGGAAAATATTTGATACTCCAAGACTAACAATAAAAATTATAACCCATGCTGAAGTTGCTTCTGAAGTAAAGGCAAGTGCAGCTAATGCACCAATCGCAACTATTGAGGAGCCAATCAAAAATCCTCTTGCAGCAAGTCTGGTAAGAAGAATAGCTCCGACAAAAGTACCAATCATCTTAGCAAAAAAGTACATCGATTTACCATACTTGGCAGTCTCTGCATCAATTCCAATCTTCTGCTCCAGAAACGTACCGATATTTGAATTCATTGCCACATCAATACCAACCACAAGGAATATACCCATCACCATCATAAATACATATCCATTACCAAGCAGTTTGAAACACGACGAAAAGGTAGCTCTGTTACTGTCCTCGCTACGGGTTTCGTCAACCTTTACTGAGGCAAGCCATACAGCCGAAATCACAGATACAATTCCAAACAGATAGAGGCCGTATCTCCACGAACCTTCGGAATGATCACCCAACAGATTTGCAAGCCACTTGCCTCCCATAGCCGCAACAAACGGCCCAATCATTGAACCAATAGATTTGAAAAACTGCGACAGACTGAGGAAACTTGAAGCCTTATCGGCCGGTACAATATCCATTAAAAGGGGATTGGCAGAGACCTGAATTATAGTATTACCAATGCCCATTAAAGCAAATGCAAACAGGATAACAGTAAATGTATTACCAAGAACAGGAATAAACAGTCCAACCGTAGTCACTGCAACTCCTACAACAAGAGCTCTCTTTTTCCCCACTTTATCCTGCCATATCCCAACCGGAACAGACAAAAGGAAAAACCATATTAATGCAACAAACGGAATTAGCTGCAAAATATATCCCGATACGTTTGCTGTCTGTTTTAACTCGTCTACACCTGTACCAACCAAATCTGCAAAACTCATTACAAACGTTGCCAGAAGAACAGGAATCAGAATCTTCATCTTAATTTTATCACTACTCATAATATTGATTTTAATTTTTTTATAATGATAGTTATCTCTTCTCTATATTCCAATCTATTATTTAACAAATGTATAAAGAATTTTAACTTAACTCTTAATAAACATAATTTCCCATTTAATCTAAATTACAAAGACCAAAAATAAATCCACTCCGCGAAGTTGCTGTTTATAGAAACATCAATTATCTTTGTGACATATTCTCAAACCATGATTGAATATTTCACTCCAATTTATTCGGATGAAGTTGCAGAGTTTTTAGACACTCTGGAAGAGAAGGCCAGAAAAAAGATTATATATAATATCGACAAGGCTAAATTGACTCTGGATCCTGAACTTATAAAAAACTGGATTCTGACATTTGGGAGTTTAGCCTGAATTATGCAAGAATCCTGCTAACACACATGTAATTGTCTTGTAATAAAACACATAATCGCATTTTGATTTTTTATTTAGTTAGAGGAAAAATAAAAAAAAA
>JALVBA010000364.1 GCA_027010905.1 Marinilabiliaceae bacterium | reverse complement strand
GGAACAAAACTTGTTTAATTTGTCACTAAATTATGAAAAGTTAAACTATTAATTGAAACCGCCACGTGCGAGAGCATGCGTGGTGGTGTGAGAGGGCGGGGGAGTAATCCCCCTACCTACTCGATTGTCCACGAATTACACGAATTAACACGACGTGTGTTTTACCGCAAGTGACGCAAGGGTATCGCGAAGGTTCATTTTTATGTGTCCTTACCTGCCTGCTGCAGGCAGGTGTGCCTTATGTGGATAGGAGAACCATTGTTCTTTTTTTTGATGTGGTGTTAAGTTTTTGTTATGAGAGTCTTCTCGGTTCTCATTTTTTCATTTGGGAAAAGTTTTGTGACAAATAAAATGAGGGTTTCATATAAAACGAAACCCTCATTGGAATATTCTCGGCAGAGCTGTATGAGAATTTAGTTACTCTATACCTTCTTCCATAAGGAGACGTCTAACGGTTTTGCCAAGAGTCCTTCGGAGTTTTTTATAAAGCTCTGTAGATGCGGTGTCGCAAGATGTTTCTCAAGGAGCTGTTTACTTGCCCAATTTTCATGAAACATAAATGTTGTTGGGTCATCTTCCGATTGATGCAGATCATAATTGATGCATCCCTCGTCATCTCTTGAAGGTTCAATCAAACTAAGAAGTATCTCTTTTAATTTGCTCTCCTTTCCTTCTATAGCCTTTAGCTGAGCTATCACTGTAATTTGTGCTTCCATTATTACATTGGTTATTCCATGAAGAATTTCAAAATAAAGAATAGTGCTATGATGTAGCTTACAATTGATACCTCTTTATATCTTCCTGACAGTAATTTTAAAATTACAAAACTTAGCATTCCAAAAACAATACCTTCAGCAATACTATAGGTTAGAGGTATCATTATTACTGTTAAGAATACCGGAATAGATTCAGTTGTGTCACTGAAGTCTACTTTAGTGATAGGGCTTAGCATGAACGAACCAATTAATATTAGTATTGGAGCAGTTGCTGCGGCCGGAACCATTAAAAATAGAGGCGATAGAAAAAGAGCTAAAAGAAACATGCCTGCAACAGTTAATGATGTTAACCCTGTTCGGCCACCTTCCACGACTCCTGAAGCACTCTCAATATAGGTTGTAACAGTAGAAGTACCCAAAGCAGCACCAATAGTTGTGCCAATTGCATCAGCAAACAGAGCCTGCTTTACTCTTGGTAATTTACCCTCTTTGTCAAGCATGTTTGCTTTAGATGCAACTCCAACCAGAGTTCCAACAGTGTCAAACATATCAACAAAAAGAAATGTGAAGAGAACTACCAACATTTTCATTGAGAAAATTTCGCTAAAATCAAATTGAAAAGCAATAGGTGCAATACTTGGAGGTGTGGATATCAGATTTCCTTCTGGCAGATGAGTTACTCCCATTGGAATACCAAGAATGGTGGCTGCAAAAATTCCTATTAGCAAAGCACCCTTGACCTTCAGAGCCATTAGTACTCCTGTTAGAATTAATCCGAATAGAGTGATGATAACAGCGGGATTACTAGTTTTTCCTAATCCTATAAGAGTAGCCGGATTGTTAACAATTAAACCTGAATTATGCAATCCGATAAAAGCAATAAACAGACCAATACCTGCTGAGATTGCATGCTTCATATTCATAGGTATGGAATTTACTATCAACTCACGGATGTTAAATGTTGTGAGGAGTAAAAATATTATACCCTCGATAAAAACAGCTGTTAATGCAAACTGCCAGGTGTGTCCCATTCCAAGAACAACGGTAAAGGCAAAAAATGCATTTAACCCCATACCCGGAGCTAATGCAAAAGGGAGTTTAGCCCATAAGGCCATAACAAGAGTAGCTATAATAGACGAAATAACAGTGGCAGAAAATACAGCGTGTTTGTCCATCCCTGTTTGTGATAAGATATCAGGGTTTACCGCAAGAATATATGCCATTGTCATAAAGGTTGTTATACCGGCAATTATTTCAGTTTTTACGGTAGTTTTATTCTCTGATAAACTGAAGAACTTTTCTAACATAACTAAAAGATTTTAGGTTAAATAACATTAAAATGTCCACTTAACAGCAACTGTTGGATTTACCATGAAACCTTCATTTTCACCAAAGTTATTGCTTATCTCAATTTCTCCTCCAAACGAGAAGTGCTCCATTGCATTCCACCAAATTTGAGGTTCAGCTAGAAATACAAAATCTGTGGTGTTTTCTCCAAAAACAAAATCTTCACGCCAGAAATCAGCAAAACCCATAAGTGAAAGTTTCCGGTCAAAGAAATGGAGTCCCCAAATAGCAGTTAACTGGAACGCTGCATCGTTCTTGTCCTTTATGTATTTATAGTTTGCTTGTAGAGTAAGTACTTTCGAAAAGTCTTCCGAAGCCCATGTGTACTGACCTCCTATTAGCCATGCACTATTTATGGAGTAGTTATCTTGAACAGTATTGTCATCTCCATCATGAAATTGTCCACGACCGAAACCACCGTTATATTCAACCCTTGGCTCAAAATTGCTTTTTTTAAAAATTTTAAAACTACGTGCAATCTCCCAATAAGCAAGAGTAATTCCATCTATCTGACTGGCATCACTGCCATAATCCATGTCGATAAAGAAGAATGTGCTACCCATTTTGTCAGGCTTAAACATCTCTACAGTAGTTGTAAACATTTTACGGTCTTTACCATAATCATAATGTAATTGAACATTCTGGGCATATGTAGAAAGCCCAAAGCTTGAAACAAAGAATGCAATTAATGTAAATGCGATTTTTTTCATGATGTAATAATTCATTTGATTTAGATTAAAAACCAAAATTATTAAAAATAATTAATAATTCTTCAATTTGTTTTTGTTTCTGTCAAAATCTATCTTTGTAGACTTATAAAATCAAGGATAAAAACTGTATTTGATGAGTGCGAAATTTACTGTATATAAAGGATTGGATTTAGCTCAGGTTAATAAAGATGTATTAAAAAACTGGGATAAAAATCAGGTGTTTGAAAAAAGTGTTTCGACAAGAGAGGGTAAGCCTACTTTTGTGTTTTATGAGGGGCCTCCCTCGGCAAATGGTAAACCCGGAATACACCATGTTATGGCTCGTACTATCAAGGATGTTTTTTGCAGATTTAAGACACAGGATGGATTTAAGGTTGAAAGGAAAGCTGGGTGGGATACACATGGCCTTCCTGTTGAGCTCGGTGTCGAAAAGTCACTTGGCATAACAAAAGAGGATATAGGTAAAAAAATATCTGTTGCTGAATATAACGAAGCCTGCCGGAAGGATGTGATGAAATATACCGATCTGTGGGAAGACCTTACTCATAAAATGGGGTATTGGGTTGATATGGACAATCCTTATATTACGTATGACAATCGCTACATTGAAACTTTGTGGTGGTTACTGAAGCAGCTTTATCAAAAAGGATTAATATATAAAGGCTATACAATTCAGCCATTCTCTCCTGCTGCAGGTACCGGGCTGAGTACACACGAGCTTAACCAGCCCGGGTGCTATCGCGATGTTAAGGATACTACATGTACAGCTCAATTTAAAGTTGTTCGGGATGCTGTTTCCGAAAAACTATTTGAAGACATTGATACCGATCTGTTCTTTCTGGCATGGACAACAACCCCCTGGACTCTTCCATCAAACACTGCTTTGGCTGTTGGTCCAAAAATAGAGTATGTTAAGGTTAAAACATTTAATCCCTACACTGGAATTCCTGTTACGCTTATTCTTGCTAAGAATCTGGTGAACCACTATTTTAAGCCTGAAAATGCTGGTTTGTCTTTTGATGAGTACAAACAAGGTGATAAGAACGTTCCACTTAGTATAATTGGTGAATACAGTGGCAAAGAGCTCGAAGGAGTGGGATATGAACAGTTAATCCCCTGGATTAAGCCAATGGGAAATGCATTTAGAACAATACCTGCTGATTATGTTACTACTGAAGATGGAACAGGAATAGTTCATATTGCACCTACTTTTGGTGTTGATGATGATAGGGTTGCTAAAATTTCGGGTATTGCACCATTGATTTTGATTGACAAGGAGGGTAATCGTCAACCTATGGTTGATAGGACGGGTAAGTTGTTTACAGTTGAAGATTTGGATGCCGGGTTTGTTGAGAAATATGTCTCTGTTGATGCATACAGAGAGTTTGCAGGCAGGTATGTGAAGAATTCGTATGATGAGAGTATTCCGGACAAGGCTGCTACTATTGATGTTGATATTGTTGTTATGCTGAAGAAGGAGAATAGAGCATTCAGAGTAGAAAAGCATGTACACAGTTACCCACACTGCTGGAGAACAGATAAACCGGTGCTGTACTATCCTCTTGACAGTTGGTTTGTTAAAACAACAGCATTTCGGGAACGGATGATGGAGTTGAATGATACAATAAGGTGGAAGCCGGCATCTACCGGAACAGGTCGTTTTGGTAAATGGCTTGAGAATCTTGTTGACTGGAATTTGAGTAGGTCGCGCTATTGGGGTACTCCGCTACCAATTTGGAGAACTGAAGATGGTGAACAAGAGATTTGTATAGGCTCTGTTGAAGAGTTGGTAACTGAGATAGATAAGTCTGTTAAGGCAGGAGTGATGGAGAAAAATCCTTTTGAAGGATTTGAACCGGGTAACAACTCTAAGGAGAATTATGATAAAGTTGACTTGCATCGCCCCTATGTTGATGATGTTATCTTGATTGCTGATAATGGAAAGCCAATGTATCGTGAGCCAGACCTGATTGATGTCTGGTTCGATTCGGGTGCTATGCCTTATGCACAAAATCACTATCCGTTTGAGAGCCCCACCCCAACCCTCCCCCAAGGGAAGGGAGAGTTATCTCCAAAGTATCACACAGCGAGAAATTCGATGTGTGCGGCGTTGAAAGAGTTAGCAGAGGAGAAGAGGAAGAATCAGACAGAGGCAGAAGCTATTCTTTGGGAGGCGTTAAGAGGAAAGCAGCTGGAAGGGTTTAAGTTTCGGCGTCAGCATGTAATTGATGAGTTTATGGTAGATTTTGTCTGCTTGTCAAGAAAGCTTATTGTTGAAGTTGACGGAGGTTATCATAAACAATCTGAAATAGTAAAGGCAGACAATCTTAGAACAGAAATGTTGGAAAGTTTGAATTACAAAGTAATCAGATTTAATAACGAAAGAGTAATTGGAGATATAGACGGTGTTTTGAATGAAATAGTAGAGTATCTCAAGAATCTTCCCCCCTCAGGGGGGACGGGAGGGGGGCATGTTCCATCCTTTCCCGCCGACTTCATCGCTGAAGGTGTTGACCAGACCCGAGGTTGGTTCTTTACACTTCACGCAATTGCTACCATGCTTTTCGATTCTGTAGCATTCAAAAACATTATCTCCAACGGATTGGTTTTGGATAAGAAAGGAAACAAAATGTCGAAGCGCCTTGGTAATGGTGTCGACCCTTTTGAGGTAATCGATAAGTATGGCTCCGACCCTCTGCGATGGTACATGATAACAAATGCTCAACCCTGGGATAACATAAAATTTGATATTGCAGGTATTGATGAAGTAAAACGTAAGTTCTTTGGAACTCTCTATAACACATACTCATTCTTCGCTCTTTATGCTAATGTTGATGGTTTTACCGGTAAGGAGGATATTGTTCCTGTTGCAGAGAGAGCCGAGATTGACAAGTGGATAATGTCACTGCTAAACAGCTTGACTAAGGATGTGAAAGATAGCTACGATAACTATGAGCCAACGAAAGCCGGTCGTGCTATTCAGGATTTTGTTATGGAGAATCTGAGTAACTGGTATGTCAGGCTGAATAGAAAACGCTTTTGGGGTGGAGAGTTCGACAGAGACAAACTTGCTGCCTACCAAACGCTATATAGTTGTTTGCAGACTGTTACAATGTTGGCTGCTCCTATCGCACCATTTTACACCGATCAGCTGTTTAAGGATTTGAACTCGGTTTCAGGGCAGAATAGCGACGAGTCAGTTCACTTGTCACATTTCCCGGCCTTTGACGAAATGTTGATTGATAAAAAACTGGAACAACGAATGGAGTATGCTCAAACTATCTCATCGTTGGTTCTTGCGTTGCGTCGTAAAGTAAATCTTAAAGTACGTCAGCCGCTTAATAAAATAATGATTCCTATTCTTAACGACGGGTTTGAGGAGCAGATTGAAGCTGTTAAAACTCTTTTTCTCTCTGAGGTAAATGTTAAAGAGCTGGAATTTCTTAAAGATACTAGTGGTGTTTTGGTTAAAAAAATCAAGCCAAACTTTAAAGCACTAGGGCCAAAGTATGGAAAGATGATGAAGATGATTTCAGGTGAGATTGCCAAAATTGGGCAGGATGATATTGCAATATTTGAAAAGGAACAGGAATATCCGATAAACGTTAATGGAGAGGAAATCTTGTTATTGTTGGATGATGTAGAGATATTGTCAGAGGATATACCTGGATGGCTAGTTGCAAGCGAAGGACACTTGACAGTTGCCTTGGATGTAAATGTTACTGCCGAATTGAGGGAAGAGGGTATTGCCCGTGAGTTTATTAATCGAATTCAGAATTTCAGGAAAGAATCGGGTCTGGATGTTACCGATAAAATAATTTTGACAATTCAAAAACATGATGCAATAAATTCAGCAATTAATAAGTTTAATGATTATATTGCAACACAAACTTTAGCGGAGAAGGTATTATTGGTTGAAAAATGTAACGAACCTAATCCAAAATCCGTAGAGATTGAAGACGGCATCTTAACCTACATGAATATCGAGAAAGTTAAGTAGTCGAAAATAGATTTTATTATTTAAAAAAGCAGGGCATGGAAAATAAAAAAAGATATTCTGACGAGGAGCTTCAAGAGTTTAGAGATATAATTTTAAAAAAGTTAGACACAGCTAAGGAGGATTATGAATTGCTGCGTCAGGTTATTACACATGAAGATGGCAACGATACGCAGGATACATCTCCCACATTTAAGGTGCTTGAAGAGGGAGCCGCAGTGCTTTCGAAGGAAGAGGCCGGCAAACTGGCTCAAAGGCAACAGAAATTTATTCAACATTTGCAGGCAGCTCTTATTCGTATTGAAAATAAAACCTATGGTATTTGCCGTGAAACCGGTAATCTGATACCTAAAGAGAGACTTAGAGTTGTGCCACATGCAACATTAAGCGTTGAGGCAAAACAAAAACAGAAATAACAGTTAAATGTGTTATCCATTACACTAAGGTGGCTTCTCTGTGGTAATTCATAGGAAGTCACCTGTTGTATGTTTATTAAAACAGAAATAATGACTCCTTTAAAAAAATCTTTTTTACTTATTTTCATAGTTCTTCTGCTTGATCAGGCAGTAAAGTTCTGGATTAAAACCAATCTGATGTTGGGGGGCGAGATGCCTGTGTTTGGAAATTGGTTTATAATTCACTTTGTTGAAAATAACGGAATGGCATTTGGAATGGAACTCTCATGGAAGTTTGGGAAGATATTTCTCAGTATATTCCGGATTATAGCTGTAGTGTTAATTGGTTGGTATCTGGTCAAGCTCTCCAAAAATGAAGCTCATCAATGGTTGTTGTACAGTGTTGCATTAGTGTTTGTTGGTGCAGTGGGAAACATTATCGACAGCGTGTTTTACGGTGTAATATTTAGCGATAGCTACAGTCAGGTGGCAACACTATTCCCAGCAGAAGGTGGTTACTCATCTTTTTTACATGGGAAGGTTGTTGACATGCTTTATTTCCCAATTGTTAAAGGTACATACCCGGAGTGGTTACCCTTTAGAGGAGGTGAGTCGTTTATCTTTTTCCGACCGGTTTTTAATATTGCAGATTCGGCTATTACCATAGGAATATCAATAATCCTTATCTTTCAAAAACGTTTTTTTAAAGAGACTGAAGCAGAAGATTTATGAAAATGGTTAACTTATGTTTAATTGTTAATCAGTTTTTAAATGATTAGAGAATTAGTAAATTTATAATTAAATACACCATTGTAGTGAAAGAAATAGCTATTTTACTGGAGTGGGATTAGTAATAAAGACAGGTTTCTTGTATTTAGTCTGTTGAGATTTCATGCTTTCTGATCTTTTTAATATGGGAGTCAGGAAGCGGAAGCGTGTTAAAAGGTAAGGAATTTATTAAAAAAATAGGAAATGAGAATAGTGTATATTGGAACTTTGCTTTTGTTATTTGGTGTTGTTTTTCAGTTGAATGCCCAACTAACTAATGTTAACCCGGGTTCAGTTGATATTAATAGCCTGTCCGATCAGCAAATAATGAAAATTATTATTGAGATAGAGAAGAGGGGGCTGTCAGAAAATGAGGCTATAGCCCTTGCTCAGGCTCGTGGGCTTTCTCAGGCTCAAATCAATGTTTTACGACGAAGAATGAATGAAGTTAAATTGGGCACAAGAGAGTCTTTAATAATGCAAAATGGAGTTGTTGCTTTGGAAGACAGTATTCAGATGTCGATAAAAGCAGAGATTGACTCGTCAAAAGTGGATCAACGAATATTTGGATTCTCTTTTTTTAATAACAAATATCTTTCATTTGAGCCTAATATTAATATTCCGGTATCTCCATCTTATGTATTAGGTGGAGGCGATGAGGTCTTAATAGATGTGTGGGGAGCCTCGCAACAAAGCTATCAGTTGTTGATAGATAGGAATGGAAATATCTTAATACCGGAAATAGGTCCTATTTGTGTTGGTGGGCTAACAAAAGAGGTTGCCTCTGGTATAATTATTAATAAACTTACTCATATATATAGCGACTTAACCAGTGAACGACCACGTACTTTCGCTTCGGTTAATATTGGAACAGTTAAAGCAATTAAAGTTAATGTTATTGGAGAGGTGTTTGCTCCCGGAACTTATACACTGCCGGGTACGGCTTCGGCATTTAATGCGCTATATCTTTCAGGCGGACCTGACAAGAATGGGTCTTTTAGAAATATTAAGGTTATTCGAAACGGAAAAGTTGTTAGCACACTCGATGTTTACGATTTCTTGATTAATGGGAACAGTGCAGTAAATATTCCTCTACGCGATAATGATGTAATAATGATTCCTACTTATGAAAAAAGAGTTAAGATTGGTGGAGAGTTTAAACGAGTAGGATTGTTTGAGGCAAAAGGTGAGGAGAGTGTCTCCGCGTTTATTAAGTATGCAGGAGGGTTTAACGAGAATGCCTATACAGAAAGATTGGAGCTTTATAGAATAACATCGCGCGAAAGACAATTTAGAGATGTAACGGCAGGTTTATACAACTCATTTATAGTGCAGAATGGAGACAGCCTTTTTGCAGGTAGAATACTTGAACGATTTGAAAATAAAGTTTTAATAGAAGGAGCAGTTTATCGACCGGGTAACTATGAGTTAACCGAAGGTCTTACCTTAAAGCAGTTAATTGACAATGCTGATGGAGTACGCGAAGATGTATTTCTTAATAGAGGATTGATAACACGTTTGAATAAAGATCTTACACTACAAAATATCTCATTTGATGTAGGAGAAGTGCTAAGGGGTGAAAAAGATATTGATTTACAGCGGGAGGATATTATTACAATATCTTCAATAAATGATATGCAAGAGATACAGACTGTTAAGATATATGGAGAAGTTCAATATGCACAGGAGATGGATTATCAGGAGGATATGACACTGTCGGATTTAATCTTTAAGGCCGGCGGATTCAAAGAGTCTGCTTCAGAAGCCCATATTGAGATTGCTAGACGGATGAGTTATGATGAGATTGAGAGTATTGGAGACAAAATAGCACATGTGTTTCAGTTTTCGGTTTCACGCAATTTAAAGCTTAAGGGAGAAGATGCTTCATTTAAACTTCAACCTTTTGACGATGTATTTGTGAGAAGAGCGCCGGGATACAGGGACAAAGCTGTTGTGAAAATATTAGGTGAAGTGAAATTTTCAGGTTCATATAGCTTAACTTCCAGAAGAGAGCGTATCTCTGATGTTATTAAGCGGGCAGGAGGGTTAACTCCGAACGCTTACCCTCTTGGTGCAATGCTTACACGGAAATCTCAGAAGTCTCAAAAGGTTTTACGATTGCGAGAAGAGTTGGTGAAAAAGGATAATTATATTCATTTCTCAGATATTGGGTTTGATGTTGTAGCCATAAATGTTTCTGATATTTTGGCTAATCAGGGAAGTAAAAATGATCTTTTTATGAAAGAGGGGGATGAACTGGTGATACCTCAAGAGCAGCAAACAGTTAAAATATCAGGTGAGGTTCTGAATCCTATCTCTGCAACATATATTCCAGGCCGTAAAATAAAATTTTATATTAATCAGGGAGGTGGTTTTGGTTTTCATGCAAAAAAACGTAAGACCTATGTTATTTATTCTAATGGTGCTGCTGCTACAACAAAAAATATTTTATTTATCCGGAAACATCCAAAAGTTCTTCCCGGATCAGAAGTTGTTGTCCCACAAAAACCAACTCGTGAAACTTTGACTCCTACAGGTTGGATTGCAATGGCAAGTGCTTTGGCATCAATATCATTAACAGTAGTTACAATAGTAAATGCGGCAAAATACTAGGATAGGCCTTCTCCTATTCTTGGGTGATCGTGTGAAATATACTTTAAAGTTATACTAAAAACAGCAAAGAAAAATATGAGTTCTGATGAAAATGTAACTAATATATCGGTTTCTTCCATATCTGGATTGGGAGACCAGGAGGGGGCTGCAACTGCTCCTATTATTAAAGATGATGAAATAGATCTTATTGCTCTTGTAAAAACTGTTTGGAATGGGCGAAAAATAATATATTATTCTATTGTAATTGCTATTGTAATAGGGTTGCTTATTGCTTTTACAAGTACAAAGAAGTATACTGCATCAGCAACACTGCTACCTTCGGCAGAAAAAAAAGGAGGAAATTTAGGGAATTTGGGAGCTCTTGCAGGTATGGCTGGTATTAATCTTGGCTCTATGTTAGGTGAAACTTCCGGTATCCCTGCTGATATTTATCCTCAGGTAGTGAATAGTTATCCTTTTCAGATAGAATTAATACATCAAAAGTTTAATTTTGAGGAGTATGAACACCCCGTTTCAATTTATGACTTTGTTGTTGCTGACTCTGTTGCTTCTGTTGGGAGTATTATTTTAAAATATACTCTGAGACTTCCATGGACATTAAAGAGTGCCATCTTTTCAAAAGATGAAGGGGATACTGTCAGTATTGATTATGGTGTAGTTTACCTTTCAGGAGATGAATTGAGTGCTCTTGGATTTACAAAAGATTTAATTCAGGTAGAGGTTGATGATGAAACAGGGCTAATAACAGTTAGTGCTGAGGGTAAAGAGCCAGTGGCAACGGCTCAGTTTATTCAAAAAGCGGTTGAGCTTTTGCAAGTGTATGTGATTGATTACAAAACTAGTCAGGTGAGAGAAAATTTGGAGTTTTTTAAAGAAAGGTACGAAGAGAAGAAAAAAAAGTATGAGCGTATACAAAAAGAGTTTTTTGAATATAAAGATCGCCATCGGAATATCGATCCTAACCGTGCGGATGTGAGATTTCAGCAGTTGAGTGATGAATATGATATTATTACATCTGTTTATAAAGGATTGTCACAGCAGTTGGAACAGGCTAAGATATCGGTAAAAGAACAAACTCCTGTGTTTACGGTACTTGAACCGGCAAGGGTACCCGATAAAAAGACGTCACCCCGGCGAGGTTTAATATTAGTCATGTCAGTTTTTCTCGGAGGCTTTTTGGGGATAGGTTTGATTTTTGGAAAGATGCTGTTGAGTAAGATGAAGCAGGAGTGGTAATATAAACGAATGGGCGTTCGTTCCTGTGAGAAAAGAGATAAAATAGTGCCGGGTTGAACAGTAATCTTAATTCTCCAATTGATACAGCTGATTTTAAATAGTATTATTTCGGATAAATAAATTAGCTCTTTCTTATCAAGTGATTTACAGGTTTTCGAAGTTACAGGATGCTATGGGAGTCAAACTATTTAAATCTTTTTTGTTATGCTAGGGTGTGAATATTGACATCGGAAAAATGAATTAAAAAGCACCCATTGGTACAACTGGATAGCTATCCGTGAAACTTGGGATTACTAGAATTTCTATTGCGAGGTATATTATTATGCTCAAAGGACAAAATTAAACGCATAGATCCCAACAAAGATGGTCACTGGCAGATGATAAGTGACTAATAAATTGATTTTGGAGAGAGAGTTTTAATGATGAGGTTGTTTTTTTAACACTTAATATTCACCTCTCAACATTTGAAATAATTCGCAGGTAAAAAAAGTATATGAAAAAAGTATTAATCGTATTCGGCACCAGACCTGAAGCCATAAAAATGGCGTCTGTGGTAAAAGCATTTCAGAATGATGGTGATTTTGATGCTAAAGTATGTGTGACAGCTCAGCATCGTGAAATGTTGGATCAGGTTTTGAATTTCTTTAATATCACACCGGATTATGATCTTGATTTAATGAAGCCTAATCAAAACCTGTATTCTTTAACAGGGGATATTGTAATGGGCATGAAGCCTATACTAGAAGAGTATAATCCCGATTATGTTTTGGTCCATGGAGATACAACTACTTCAACAGTAGCAGCATTAGCTGCTTTTTATAGTGGTGCAAAGGTGGGGCATGTGGAAGCAGGTTTGAGAACTTATAACAAGCTCTCCCCATTTCCCGAAGAATTAAATCGGCAATTGACAGGTCGTATTGCCGATTTTCATTTTGCGCCTACTGTTAAATCAAAAGAAAATTTGTTATTAGAGAACGTCCCTGAAGAATCAATTGTTATTACAGGTAATACAGTGATTGATGCTTTGTTGGAGAGTGTTGAAGTTGTGAATAGCTTAAAGGACAATAGTATTGAAGAGTTAAAGCAAAAAATCGATACTGATAAAAGATTAATACTTGTTACCGGACATCGGAGAGAAAATCATGGTCAGGGATTTTTAAATATTTGTGAAGCATTGAATGAAATAGCTCAGAAAGATAATGTTCAGATTATTTATCCGGTTCATTTGAATCCAAATGTACAAAAGCCAGTCTATTCAATTCTAGGAGACAATTCAAACATTTACCTTATTGCCCCATTACCTTATGAAGCTTTTGTGTGGTTAATGGATAAGTCTTACCTAATCATTACAGATAGTGGAGGAGTACAGGAAGAAGCTCCTAGCCTCGGCAAACCTGTTCTTGTTATGCGTGAAACAACCGAAAGGCCGGAAGCAGTTGAAGCGGGTACCGTAGTTCTTGTGGGGACAGATAAAGAAAAAATTGTAAGTGAAGCAGAACACCTTCTTAACGATGAGAATCATTATAATGAAATGAGTGGACTTCATAATCCTTATGGTGATGGAAAAGCCGCAAGACGAATAGTAGAATTTTTTAAAAACAATTAATATTCCATTCTCTCCATTTGGGGGATTAGGAGGGGGTTAATAAGTTATAGGAATGAAAAACATTACAGTATCAACGGTAGGCCTTGGCTATATAGGCTTGCCTACAAGCGCATTAGTAGCATCAAATAACATTTCTGTAAAGGGAATGGACGTGAACCCAAAGGTAGTTGAAACTATTAATAGAGGAGAGATTCATATTGTAGAACCTGATCTGGGCAAATATGTTGCAAAAGCAGTAAATGAAAATTACCTTTCTGCTTACATCGAAGTTCAGCTTGCAGATGTTTATCTTGTTGTTGTACCTACACCGTTTAAGGGGAATCATGAGCCTGACATCTCGTTTGTGGAGGCTGCAACAAAAAATATTCTCCCATTGCTTAAAGAGGGAGACCTGTTTATTATAGAATCGACTTCACCGGTTGGGACTACTGAAAAGATGCAAGATTTAATTCTTAATCAACGACCGGAACTGAAAGATAAAGTTTACATGGCATATTGCCCTGAGCGTGTTCTGCCCGGTAATGTAATGTATGAACTGGTACATAACGACAGGGTAATTGGAGGTATTGATGATAAAAGTACAGATAAGGCAATAGCGTTTTATTCAATGTTCGTCCAAGGAGAGCTACATCGCACAAATGCCCGTACAGCGGAAATGTGTAAGCTTACTGAGAATGCCAGTCGTGATGTGCAGATTGCATTTGCAAATGAACTGTCATTAATTTGTGATAAAGCAGGAATTAATGTTTGGGAATTGATAACGTTAGCAAATAAGCATCCTCGTGTAAATATTTTGCAACCGGGCTGTGGAGTTGGAGGTCACTGTATTGCTGTTGATCCTTACTTTATTGTTTCAGATTATCCTCGCGAAGCACAGATGATAGGAAAAGCGCGTGAAACAAATAATTATAAATCATTTTGGGTTGCAGAGAAAATACAAAACTCAAAGTTACAGTTTGAATTGCAGCATGGAAGAAAACCTGCAATTGCAGTAATGGGTTTAGCATTTAAGCCAAATATTGATGATCTGCGTGAATCTCCTGCAAAATATATTGCTCAGAAAGTTTTGCAAGATGCAAATGATGAGGAGATATATTTTGTAGAACCCAATATTCGTGAGCATAATATTTTTAAACTTACCGACTATAAAGATGCTTATGATAAGGCTGATATAATCGCATTTCTTGTCGCTCACGATGAGTTTAAAACACTTGATATTGACGAGAGTAAGGTCAATTTGGATTTTTGTGGGGTATTGACATAATATAAAGGTTCTAACTTATATGGCTATTGCGAAAGCAGAAGATATAAAGATATTATTGTCTAATTTTACATCGTTAATGTCGTTAAGGCTTATGAATATGCTTTTACCTCTAATAACAATGCCATATCTTGTTCGAGTATTAGGTGTAGAGAAGTTTGGTTTAGTTAATTTTGCTTTGGCAATAATAATGTTCTTTAATTTGTTTGTTAGTTTTGGCTTTGACTTGTCGGTAACTCGCGAAATCTCTATAAATAGAGATGATAAAAGAAAAATAGCAGAGATATTCTCTTCTGTATTGTTGATAAAAATGGTATTTGTAATTCTATCTTTTGTAGTACTGTGTGGATTAATAGCATTAAATGATACTATTGGAGATAATGCACAGTTATATTTTATAACTTTTGGAGTAGTAGTAGGAAATGCTCTTTTACCATTGTGGTTTTTTCAGGGTATAGAAAAGATGAAGCATATAACTTATATTAATGTGGCTTCTCGACTTTTTTTTGCTATAATGATTTTTGTTTTAGTAAAAGATAAGTCTGATTATATATATGTTCCATTATTAAATTCGATAGGGACAATTGTTGGAGGAGTCTATGCAATAATATTTATTCGTTCGGTTTTTAACATAGGGTTTGTTATACCTAAAATAGAGAGTGCTATTTATCAACTGAGAAATAGTGCACATTTTTTTTTATCAAGAGTAGCTAATGAAGGAGCAAGGTATTTTGCATCGGTATTAATAGGTTTTAAGTTTGGGGATCTTTACGTTGGCTATTATACCATGGTCGATAAGTTGTTTACTGTTTTTATGAGTGGTGGAGGTATTGTGTCTCAAACAATATATCCATATATGAGCAGAGAACGAAATATTAGATTGTTTAAAAGAATCTTTGTTGTAATAATAGGTTTGACAATAATTGGTTTAGTTCCTTTAATAATATATAGAAATGAGATATTAGAGCTTGTTTTTAATAATTCCGATAAAATAGTATCCGATATTTTTCTTATAATGTTTAGTGGAGGAGTTTTTGGAATTGCAAGTATTTTGATAGGATATCCTTTATTAGCTGCTTTTGGTTTTATTAGAGAAGCTAATTTTAGTTTGATATATGCTTCTGTATTTTTTGTAATAGTTGCTGTTGGTGGTATTCTAGCTAAGAATATTTATATTGTTTCAATGTCAGTAGTCGTTTATGAGTTGATAGGTTTACTGTTGAGGATATATTATGTTAAAAAAAATAAAATAATTAAGTGCTAAAAATAGTGTTATGCAAGCAATAATTCTCGCAGCAGGTAAAGGTACGCGATTAGGTAGATATACAGAAGACAATACAAAATGTATGTTGC